>JBCBQE010000423.1:0-6060 GCA_039820385.1 Cyanobacteria bacterium J06635_10 | reverse complement strand
GATAGGATGACTCGCAATTTGATTAATTTACCTGGGTTGAATTCCTTTGATGCGATCGCCAATCAAACATATAAACATCTTGGCTACCCCGACGATCGCTTGTGTAAACAATATATCTATTAGAAATATGTGGATTTAACTCCGAGGCACCAGAATTAATACTCCTACCGCCAGGATCAAATGGGTAACTTAATATACGCGGAGATCCACAAGCACTCAGCAAACCTAAACTCGCAAATAAGCAAATTAAAATAGAGCGTTTCATCAGTTAACAGTGTACAGTGAGCAGTTAACAGTGAACAGTTATCAGTGAACAGTGAACAGTTATCAGTGAACAGTTAACAGTTACCAGTTATCGAAATTGAATTCATAACTTTTAACTCTTAACTCCTAACTCCTAACTCCTAACTCCTAACTCCTAACTTCTTCTCCTCAATCCTAGCGAGGTGGCGCACTGACTGGGGCACCGTTGGGAATATCTAATTCAATATTTACTCCTCTATCGAGTACCTCAATGTCCCATTGTCCGCGTATATTTGTTTCAAATACAACATATCTTCCATCCGGGCTAACGCTGGGATTTCTAACCCAACCATTGTAGTTTTGAGTCAGAATTTGCGACTGTGCTACGGCACGATCGTAAAGCGCTACAACTGGTCTACCACGGCTGCTGGTAATGTAAACTATATAACGTCCGTTATAGCTGAGGCTGGGACTTTCTGCGATCGCGTTGCGTCGATTCAAACCTGGTGTAGGAATCAACTGTTGCAGTTCTAAGTCGTACAATAGTAATTGCTGAGTACTGCTACGATTTGATACAAAAGCCAAAAAGCGACCGTTTCCGCTCAAGGCTGGTTGTTCTTCGGTGTAGCGAGTATTCAGCGAGTTAGAGCCTATGGGAATATCGTTGTAACTACAAGATGCAAGCAAACTGGCTAAACTAAGACAAAGACCCCAATGAAATTGCGATTGGAGCCAAAATCTGGGGATAATTTTTTTCACCTTAATAAAAATTAATTTTCGCTGCTTGTAGCGTCAATCTCCTTATTTACCTATTCATCTTCCAACTTAACTGGATCGTCTTTCTCGTCTTCTAAACGAACAATGGGGTTGTAATCTTCATAATCGGTTGGTATGACCTCATCAAAGCCCCGTTCTCTTCTGGATTCTGAATCTCTGCTGGGACGACGTTTCCTCGAAGTTCTGGGTTGAATATCTTCCTCACTTCTGGATCGAGATGTTCTCGTGCTACTCCGACGAGATGTTCTTCTTTCTTCACTAGGGGAATTATCCCAATCGCTAACCGGTTGAGAAGATGAACCCCAGTCATTTTCTTCAAATCTGGAAGTACTACGACTTGTACTGCGCTTGGAACTAGAACTACGACGACGGGGTGGTCTATTTTCTTCGTTTCTATCTACATCGCTACGACGTTCTAGACGACGGGGAGCTTGGTCATCATAGTATTCATTACGAGATGAACGACTATCTCTACTTCCTCGAATTTGAGGACGTTGCGGGGGGCGCTCTTCTTCATAATATGGGTCGTAAGGTAAAGGATCTCGGTCATAATCTTCTACTTCAGCACCATATTTACCGCGATCGTCATAATCATAACGTTCGCTGACATCTCGCTCCCGGTCTACAATTGGGGTGCTGCGCTTGGCTTGTTGAGTCGCAATACCGCGCAAACGAATACTTTCATAGGCGAAATATACGGTAGTTCCGACCAAAAGCAACTGACCAAATTGTAAAATTGGATCTAATCGCCAACCTTGAAAAATAAAAATAAAGCCGCACAATAAACCGACAGCAGCAAAAAATATATCTTGGTCCCGTGAAAGTTCAGGACGTACCGTACGAAGAAAATATAGTCCGGCTCCAGCAATAGCTAGAAAAATTCCTAAAATACTAGCTGGATTAGTCCCTATATTTACCTGAGCCAGAACGCTGGCTGAGTTCAGCCCAAATGTTAGCATTGTTCTTTTCCCAATATCAAATCTATGTTAGCGACTCACAACTCAAATCTCTACACCAAGCAAACACAAATATACAGTAAAGACGCGAATTGTCTGACTCCGAATAGGAGTTATTCAATACCGCGTCTTTACATTGTTACTTAAATTTCACAAGACTAGGCGTTTGAGTTTAGTATAACTTGCCCTCGGTATGAGGAATTGTTGAAACGCAGTCAAGGATTCCCTTCAAAGTTTTGTCTTCTAAAAAACTTACAGGGCACCCATGAAAATTTGTTTCTTCTAAAAAAATTTTCATGGGAAGCCGTCGGGTGCCCGTCAAGGTGGCGATTAGCCAAACACAAATTGTTTTAATAATTCAATAAAAGTCTTATGAACGTTGGATTTTATCACTCTGGCTAATAATAATTAATGCAATAGTTGCAGGAATCACAACAATTACACTACCTAAAACTAAACTCCAAAGAAAATTTGCTAAAGAGGGAGTCATGGTTACAACCTTTTTTTACATACTGTCTCTTTATTTTAATACCATGAAATGAATTGCAATAAGTCTTAATCTTGAGTTACATCTAAAAAAATACAACAATCGGGGATGAAACCGGCGTTGCAGGATTTATCCTGCGACCGAGTTTTTGTTGAGCAATGTACAGTATCTGAAGCAAAATTACCGATAAAATAAGATGAAGACTTTACAAATCTTACAATTTTCTTAATTTTACTCAAGTCTCTTTTTTGTCAGAAACCGTAAACTCGAACCATGAATACCCTTGATGTTAGCAATTTGATTCTCAGTCTTGTATTGGGGCTGATGACCTTTTTATTTATTTTCCGAATTATTTTAACTTGGTATCCCCAAGCGGAACTGAATCGTTTCCCCTTTAATGTCATAGCAAAACCTACGGAACCATTTTTAGTGGTGACGCGAAAAATAGTAGCACCTATCGGTGGTGTAGACATTACACCGATTATTTGGGTAGGGATATTCAGCTTGGCGCGGGAAATCCTATTAGGTCAGCAAGGGCTGCTGACCATGCTTGCTCACACTAGCTAAAGTGAACCTTTTATTTCCTGGATGAAATTGGTGTAGACATTACCTTCGAGAAACTGCGGGATATCCATTACTTTTTGGTGAAAGCTGATGGTTGTAGTCAGTCCGGTAATCGCACACTCCCTTAAAGCTCGCTTCATCCGATGAATTGCTGTGGAGCGATCGGGGCCCCAAACAATTAACTTCGCGATTAGCGAGTCGTAGTAAGGAGGTATCTGGTAATCGGTGTAAATATGGGAATCAATACGAACGCCAGGACCTCCAGGAGGAAGATAGCCGCTGATAAGTCCCGGACAAGGACGAAAATCATGGTCGGGATCTTCTGCGTTGATACGACATTCAATTGCGTGACCGCGCAAATTCACTTGGTCTTGGGTGACGCTAAGTTTCTCTCCCATGGCAACGCGGATTTGTTCGACAACCAAATCAATCCCAGTAATCATCTCTGTAACGGGATGTTCGACTTGAATCCGGGTGTTCATCTCCATAAAGTAGAAATTGCCAGATTTATCGAGCAAAAACTCCACTGTACCCGCACCAGTGTAATTGATAAACTTAGCAGCTTTAACTGCGGCTTTACCCATTTTCTGCCGCAATCTTTCATTGAGTGCGGGAGAAGGGGCTTCTTCCAAAAGTTTTTGATTGCGTCGCTGAATTGAACAATCGCGCTCCCCTAAATGAATCACATTGCCGTAATTGTCCGCTAAAATTTGAAATTCGATATGGCGAGGACGTTCGATAAACTTTTCTAAATAAACTCCTCCATTGCCAAATGCAGCTTCGGCTTCCCCTTGTGCGGCTCGAAAAGATTTCGTAAACTCTTCTGGCGATCGCACCAAACGCATACCTCTTCCACCACCCCCAGCTGTGGCTTTAATCATTACCGGATAACCGATTTCCGAGGCTGTTTTTAATCCTTCTTCCTCGGAAGCCACCAAACCATCGCTACCAGGAACTGTAGGGACACCAGCTTTTTGCATGGTTTCCTTCGCCGTGGATTTATCCCCCATCCTCCGAATTGCTTCGGGTGAGGCACCAATAAAAGCGATATGATGGTCGGCACAGATTTCAGCAAAACGGGCATTTTCCGCCAAAAATCCATAACCTGGATGAATCGCGCTGGCATTACGGGTTAATGCAGCTGCAATAATATTAGGAATATTTAAATAACTTTTACTGCTTGCAGCATCGCCGATACAAACTGCTTCATCGGCAAGCTGTACGTGAAGAGCATTACGGTCGATATTAGAATGTACTGCAACAGTCGCAATTCCCATTTCCTCACAAGCACGGAGAACCCGAAGTGCTATTTCCCCTCGATTGGCAATTAATATTTTTTCAAAATTCATCTTTGTAATTTCTATATCATTCCTGTAAATTGACATTTTCTCCTGCCAAAGCAAGAAGAAACCAAAACGCTGTGTTTCAAAATTTGACAAGAGATTAGACGCGCCTTTTGCAGAACCCTCAGCTATAAATAACTACCCATAAGGCATTTTAAATATATTGTTTGCCTAAGTTAACGCAATCAGTATTAAGAAATAACTCAGCAGGTTAATTATATGCATCCATTTTTAATCCGAGATACCCATAACCACAGTTGTGGTCGTCACAACCGTTATTTATATTACTTGTGTTCTATTTAATGTCTGTGGACCAGTTATCAAATCTGCCGGCAAAGGGCGGCATTCAAACAATTTTTTTTTGAATATACTATCTCCTTACTATATTTCTTTTGTTATGCTATACTCTATGTCTAGATAAAACGATAAATCATGCGGATGTGGCGGAATTGGTATACGCGCACGTTTGAGGGGCGTGTGGCTTTGCCTTGCGAGTTCGAGTCTCGCCATCCGCATTTTTTCATAATTATCATTTTCATGGTTGGGTTGAAGTCCCGCAGAAATTAATCCAGGTATTGCTGGGTTTTTCAATCCACGCTGTGGTGCCTTTCAGTTTTGTTCGCCATTTAAATGAAAAGCTCCTAAATATTAGTATTTGGGATCATCAGAGGAAGGAGTACGTAACGATTGCAAATTGCCAGAGGACTCAGATAAAGGTGAATGGTAATTAGTTGAGCGTAAAGTTGCCGCTCCTTACCTAATATTTTGTGCTTTGATATAGATAGGTAAAGTATTGTTAAGAATAGAGCATTGACTGCAACTTTTTCAGCGAAAGACAATTTAACTTTGCCTTATAAATGGCATAGATTAAATGCTATTTGGCAAGGTGGAGAAGAGGTAGTACATCTTGGTTTGCCTCATACTCAGTTAGCACCGGCTTGGCAATTATTGCTGTTAGGTGATGGTTCCCCCACGCGGCACTTGAAATTGCTTACAGGAGAAGCGACGGAAGTAGATGTCATTGACATGTCATTTATTGGTATGGATTCCGATGGTGCTCCCGATTTGATTGAGGTGGTACCGGGGCCGAGATTGCGGCGACAGGTTTGGTTGCGTACTGCTTCCGGTCAACTTTTAGCCTATGCGACTTCATGGTGGGAAGCATCTCATGTGGATGAATATTTGCAAAACCGTTCGTTACCGATTTGGGCAAGTTTAGCGCGTCTCCGCACGGAATTGTATCGGGATGTTCAAGGAATTTACTACGGTTATTCTCCCGCGTTGGAATTGGGGTTTAATCAAAAAGGACCTTTTTGGGGACGACACTATTTATTTTGGCATCACGGACAGCCGCTGACGTTGATTTATGAGGTTTTTTCACCTTACTTGACAAAATATTTGGGACCTACAAAGGTTTAGTTGTATTTTTGCTATAAACACCTCATGCCAACCGCTGAGCGTTCGTCAAAAGTCAAGTTTTTAAACCGGGTTCTAGCCCTTCCAAATTTTGAGGGAGGGTGAAATAATACATTGATTTTGCACAAATAAATATTTTTTTAGAATTAATAAGACTTAGGATATTGTCACAATTAGTAGTTGGTGCCGTACACTCACTGTCTTATTGCTACATTAATTTTTTTTGTGCAAAATCAATGTATTATTTCACCCTCCCTCAAAATTTGGAAGGGCT
>JBCBQE010000422.1:0-6069 GCA_039820385.1 Cyanobacteria bacterium J06635_10 | reverse complement strand
TCCAGCGGCTATTGCATTATCCCAGCGAAAATCATGTAAATTATAACTAGCTTCTGGTAGGGCTTCTAATTCTTTACCCGGAAGTTTAAATACAGCACCTGGTTCGGAATTTGTCGAACTCGCATCAATAATTATTAGGTGCTTGCTACCTCTTGCTTTAAACATGACTTCCATCCCTGCGGTTCCACAGTCGTAAATTTTCACATCGGGATGAGGATATGCTGCAATATATTGTTGTAGGCGTTGGGCTATAATCACGCCTACAGCATCATCATTGCGGTTGAGGTTTCCACAACCAATAATTGTGAGGTTTTTTTGCTCATTGGTCATCTGTAATCATAGTTTTAATTTTCATCATACTTATCAGAAAATCTTTTGATTCAGAATAAATCAGAGGATAGGTACAATTTGCGAATAATAGGACAGATTTACGCGCTATCGCAATACAAACTGCTACTACTACTCTCACAACCCAAAATTCCAGGGTATAGGCACAGTTTGGGGGAAGTGGGGGAAAACAAGAAGTTTTTCTTCTCATTATTAATCGCACAAACGTTCCCTTGATGGACTACTAGAATTGACGAAAAATTTTTAAAACAAAGGTTATGCCTTGGATATTGCGTTTGTCTTCCTATTCTACATATTTTCTGGAAAAATTTTTATATTTTAGAAGAAAAATTTTTATCAACGCTTTCATTAACATCTATAAATTTATTTTGAAGTATATAAATTTACGAAAATTTAGTGTTCTAATTTACCTATTCCCTTCTCGTAAATGGGGAGAGAATAGAGTTTTCCGGGAGCAAAGCTAAGAAAAGTGGCAAATATAGGCTGGTGGAACAGTTACTCCATAAGTAGCATCAGATCTTGGCTGTTTTATCCAGAGATATATACGAATCCGGTTTGATTAATGAAATTGTTCGCCAACGCTTGGGAACTCTCAATAGGGAATAGAGAACAAAAACTCCCGGGCATACTTTTTTACGCTCCTCGAATGCGAACAAAAATCAATTAGGAATCAATTAGTTGTACAACCACTAGATTCATAAGAAACATACGGAAAGCGGGAAACTCAGAGGCTTCAGCCCTGAGAGGGAAGGATACTCCCACACTTCTTTTTAAGTAAGTGTGGGGCAACTCCGGCTTTAACTAAAGTGAGAAATCGTACTGCTGTTGTATACCTTTCCAATCTACATCGCTGAAAATATATTTTGATTTCTCCAAATTTTTAGCAATAACACATTGGGTTACATTCATCCGCTGCGATAATAGGAATGTGACCAAATTATCATCAGTATAATTACTAAGAATCAAATCTGGTTTACCTTGAAACTCTTTTAACAATTCTCGTTCAGAATCAATAGCAAAGGTTTCTAAATAAGGATACATTTCAAACCGAGAACTTGAATCCTGGGTTCTTTCTGGTTGGAATTCGTGGAAGGGAACTCGCAAAATCCAGCAATTGTTAGTACCGCATATTTTTTCTAATCTTTGATTGCAGTTAGTGCTCTGGTTATTAGGAATCAAACCTGTAAGTACAATTATTTTAGGTTTGATAATACCAAGCACATCAATTCCTGCTAATTTCACATTTTCTTGGATTTCTTTTTCTAATTCTATTACTTGTGCCTCTGTATCTGCTCTTTCTAAGTCAGCTTCTTCTCCAAAACATCTTTGAGGAGAAGTAAGCAAAACCTTAAAAACCATTGGAATCCGGGAGATGAACTTTTCTAATAATTGACGCTCAAAAGAATTAATCAATTGCTCTAGCAATAAAAGAGTTTCCTTTACCCGAAAAGCCGTATTTCCCCAGCCAGCTTCAAATCCAAAACTCCGCAATTCAAAGCGAAAATTTTCGTAAGATGTGTGCTCAGGATAATATTCTAAAAGGTTAAGTACTCGTTTTACTTTTTCAGATAGCTGGGATTCATTTTTGATACGCTCGTTAATTAATAACTGCTGTGAGTTATATTCGTGCAGGCGCAAAAAGTTGAATAAAGCCTCTTGCCAATTATCGCAATTTCCATCAAATAATTTACTCGATAGATAGCAATTAAGGCTCGCGACTCCATTCCCAAACTCACGTAAATTCTTATTTTCGTGGCTATTTAGTACATTTTGAATTAAATTAGACATTTTTATTTGCCCTCCGTAGACCAATCGATGATTTTTTTGAGAATTGAAAAGTAGATATCACAAAGTAGAGGTCAAGGATTCCCTTAAAAGTTTTTTTCTTCTAAAAAAACTTTTAAGGGTGCCCGTAAATGCCCCATTTGCATTACACCCTGAGTAAACCCTGTTACTAAGTCCGCATTGTCTGCTTTTTTATTTATCTTCTTGCAAGTAATTATTTTTACTTTCAGAAGCAAAAAATATGTTAATTTACGATACTAGCCGATCGTCATGTATCTGAGCCGTGCCAATTAAAAGAGAACAGGAAAATGTCATGATTTCTTAATTCTTTGTAACTGACTTTATGGTAAATAGTCAATGTTTTAATAAAAGCTTAAACTTTTATTTATATTGCTTATAGTGGCTATAGGAAAAGCATTTGATGATGTGGATTTCTATAGCGGAAAGGGGCGTACTCATAAACCAATTTACTTAAAATACAAGTCTGGGCAAGGATTTGGGCATATTTGAACCATAAAACTATGATTTTAACTTAAACATATGGGTTTAAATCCCCATAGATATTCCAAACAACTTCGGCACTTCGGCTCTTCCGCTCAAACCTTCGTTTAACTGATAGCTACGGTCAACCGCTTGCGTTGGTCAAAAGTCAAAGAAGTGACAAGAATTAAATTATACATGTGAATCTGATGTTGTGATTATTCGTTGAAACTACCGATCTAACTTCAAAAAACCCGGTTTTTTCACAAAAAACCGGGTAATAAATACTTATGTTTTAGAATTGCTATATTTAAATCGATAATTTGACATTATGTTCTTGAGCAATTTGAGAAAGTTTCTCTAACTGCTGTTGAGAAGCTTTGGCTAGCAACTTTTCCGTTTCCTTCTCGTCGATTCCTTCACCAGGAAACAAATGCTTAACGTAAAGCGAAACAAAATCAACCATCGCCGGCAACCCAGACAAAGAATGATTATCGGCTTGCTTTCCTGCGAATGTTGCGATTAATCCAGTTCTAATATCCTTTCTTGTCGTATCCATAAATTGACCGACAATTTCAGGAATATAATCCGCTGTTTGCAACTCTTCTAACTTGGTTTGGTTAGGAGTAAATTCATATCCGGCTTCCCTGGCATGCTGTGTTACGCACCACTGAGTAAACTCTTGTAGTGCTTCGTCGGGAAGATTGGCAAAATGCTGGTGCAATCCAAAATCTGACATAGTTAATTTAATGAAAGGTATTTGAATAGGGGAGAGGGGTAAAGGAGGAGAGAGGGAGAGGGGGAGAAATTTGAAATACTAACTCCTCACGACAACATTCCTAACAACATTCATGCAGTACGAAAACGCGCTAACTCTTCACCTGTCTTCGCGTCATGAGCGTGTACGGTACATACCAAACAGGAATCAAAGGAACGAGCTACATGGCCTACTTCCACCGGATCTGTTGAGTCAAAAATAGGCGTACCGATTAAAGCTTCCTCGATGGGGCCTCGTTTTCCTTCACCGTCACGAGGCCCAATATTCCAAGTTGAAGGAGCCATGATTTGGTAATTTTTAATCTTACCGCCTTCGATATCTATCCAGTGACACAGAGCACCCCGCGATGCTTCGGTAGCACCCCAACCGCGTCCATCTTGTTCTAATGGTTTGATATACCAAGGATCGTTCAAGCGAAATTCTCGCAAACAACGTTCCGCTTGACGATAAAGCTTAACAACTTCATGTACTCGTGCTAACTGACGTAGATGAATGCTAGCGCCACCCATTTGCTTGAAAGCATCGAGGATAAATCCATCATAATGTTGCCAAGTTTCGCCGTGAGTGCCGCCAGCTACCAATTGCCGTGCCAAGGGGCCAGCTTCTAAACGTCCGTAGTCGATATGAGTAACCGCAGTTCCCCAGGAATAGGCATTCTCAAAATCTTTCACATTATTTTGAGTTGGTCTAGTATTGCGATCGTAAGGGTGAACGTCTCCCGTACCTTCGTTGTACCAAGAGTGAGTAGTATTTTCACGGACAAAACCATGATTCATGGGAGTGTGAGTATCGGTAATGCTGTCGTAAACCCCACTTTTCATTATTAGAGCAGCATTTCTTCCTTCAACGGTGGGATTTTGATATTTCACTTCATGGGGTAAGTATCCCCAAGTAACATATTTCCCCAGACCTTTACCATATTTATGTAAACCGATATCTAAACCCATACGCCAGTAGAAACCCAAGTCAGAGTTAGCATGATTTGGGTTTTCGTCCAGCCAAATCATAAAATCTTCATAGGTTTGGATTTCTTCATAACGTTCCAAAGAACAACCCAACCAAACTGGTTCGAGCCAATTAGTACGAAAATATTCCAGAATTGACCAAGCGCGGGTTACGTCAGTTAAGGTGGGAGCACACATCACTCCACCAGGAACCATATAACTGCTGTGGTTTTTGGTGATATGATAAAAAACGTTCGTAAATTACTTTTTGTATGACTTACAAAGATATCTACGAACAGTTAATTTTCACCATTTGGGCTACTAAATAAGAGAATATTTAGGGAATGAGCGGACAAAATTACAACCAGGATAATTACGATACTCCCATCGATAATGACTACGGAAATCGCGCATCTACCCAGAAAACCGACTTATTCGCCGATATATTTACCGATTTTGAACCGCAAAACACTACAGACGGTAGTTATAGGGGAACGATGGCGAAAATTAAAGCGACAGAATTACAATATCAAGAGGTTTTTGAACAAAAGTTAGTTGAAGCGAATTCTAATTTAAAAAGGGATAGAGTAAGAGTTAGTATCAAACAAACTGGGTTATCTTTACAATTACGAGCAACCCTTCCATTGAAACCTGATGACTGCGATCGTTCGGGGAAGAGTAAAAAGCAGTACGATTTATCTTTGGGTATTCCAGCGAATTTAGAAGGATTAAAAACCGCAATTGAAGAAAGTTACGAGTTGGGTAAATTAATTGCTCGTCATACTTTTGCATGGAATGAAAAGTATTTAGGAATCAGAATTAGAGAAAAAAATCGAGAAAAACAACAAATAAAAACTATTGGGGAATTATTAGATAAATTTGAGGAATATTATTATAGAAATCGTCAGAAAACTATAACCAGTCAAAATACTTTTGCAAACTATATATCAGTTATTAAAAGAAATTTTACTCTTACAAATTTAGCAACAAAGAATAATTTTGAATCAGTAATTAGTGGAAATAGGGGAAATAAAAAAAATGAACTAATTGCTGTATGTTCTGTTTTCATCAAAACTTTTGACTTAGGATTTACCCTCGATGTAAAGCGCGATCGCGTTACTCCTAAATTTCGAGAAATTCCCGACGACGAGAAAATTATTCGTTCCTTTGAGCTATTTGAAAAATTTGCTCTTAACCGCAAAAATACAAATCACAGCGATGCCACGGATACTTGGGAAATGTGGCGTTGGGTATATGGAATGTTAGCAACCTTTGGTTTACGGCCGAGGGAGTTATTCGTTAAACCAGATATTAATTGGTGGACATCTCCACAAAATATTGACTGCACTTGGAAAGTTCATAAAGATACTAAAACAGGATATCGCGAAGTTATCCCTTTCGTTCCCGAATGGATAGAATTATTCGATTTAAAAAATCCCCAACCATTAAAAATATTAGATAAGAAAATTTCTAAAATCACATCCGTACAAAATATTAATTGGATGCGGAGAGATATATCCAGATGGTTTAGAAAAGTTGGCATTGAATTTCAACCCTACGATTTACGTCATGCTTGCGCGATTCGTTCTCATCTACAGGGAATACCCATCAAAGCCGCAGCAGACAACTTAGGTCATACAGTTGAGGAACATACAAAGACTTATCAAAGGTGGTTTGGGATAGAGAATCGTAAAAAAGCCTTTGGTGAGGTAATTAGTCAAAAAGCGCTGATTG
>JBCBQE010000421.1:0-6072 GCA_039820385.1 Cyanobacteria bacterium J06635_10 | reverse complement strand
AGAAATCTAGTTAATAAGATGTATTTGCGATAGGAGGTACCTAATGATCGTGCTCTGTAGCTTAGCGAATGTAATAGATATATATATATTTAGGCGTATTGCCACGATTTAGAGACATTTTTGACAACCTCTGAATTAGGTTTTGATCGAACTAAAATTAAAAATACTTAATAGTCATTCTGAAGTTTTGGGATTTGAAACATCTGCTATAAATTGAAAACTAGTAAGAAATTATTGGTGTGTAACATTCCTGAGATTTTGATGATTATTTACTACTTATTTTTCTTTAGTAGAAATAAAAGAAAATTTTGCTTGATATTAAGGTGTATCTATCCGAAAAAATGAATCAATATTCTTCTAGCTTTGAAGAAGACGCTTGCAACTGCTCTACAGTTGTTGAACTATTGCGTCTGAGAGGCACAAAGCAACCAAATAGAAATGCTTTCACCTTTTTATTAGATGGTGAAACCGAAGGATCTTCACTAACATATCAAGAGTTAGATAGGCTTGCGCGTCGAATCGCTACTCAGTTGCAAGCACAAGGTTTGACAGGAAAACGTGCTTTATTGCAATATCGAGCGGGGCTGGATTTTTTAACTGCTTTTTTCGGTTGTTTGTATGCGGGGGTTGTAGCTGTGACTGCATATCCTCCGCGAAATAAGCGCAATACGCCAAGAATCAAAGCGATTTGTGCAGATGCACAAGCTGAGATCGCACTGACAACAACGGAAAAATTGTCTACAGTGCAGTCTTTAATGACAGAAAAGACTGACTTGGGATCGTTACAGTGGCTGACTACCGACAATCTTACACCAGGAATAGAAGATAATTGGAAAGAACAGTCTATAGATAAAAATAGCTTAGCTTTTCTGCAATATACCTCTGGTTCTACAGGGACACCCAAAGGTGTAATGATTAGTCATGAAAACTTACTGCATAATGCTCAGACAACTTACCAATTCATGGAGCATTCAGCAGAAAGTAAATTCGTGACTTGGCTGCCGATGTACCATGATATGGGTCTAATTGGGGGTATATTGCAGCCTTTGTATGGGGGTTTTCCTTGCATTATTATGGCTCCAACCTCCTTTCTTCAACGTCCTTATCGTTGGTTACAGGCTATTTCCCACTATAAGGGAACAACAAGTGGAGGACCGAATTTTGCCTACGATTTGTTGGTGCAAAAAATTACTCCAGAACAAAAAGCGACTCTTGATTTGAGTAGTTGGAGTGTAGCATTTAATGGTGCTGAACCGATTCGACACGATACCTTAGAGCGATTTTCAGAAGCTTTTTCAGAGTGTGGCTTCCGTAAAGAGGCTTTCTACCCTTGTTACGGAATGGCTGAAACTACCCTGATGGTTTCCGGTGTGCATAAGGCTACATCACCGATTGTAAAAGCAGTGCAGAAATCTGCATTAGAATCAAATAAAGTTGCTGAATCCTCTGTTGAGGATGAAGTTTACAATTTTGTTGGTTGTGGTCGAGTTATATCAGATCAGAAAGTAGTAATTGCGAATCCAGAAACACTCAAAAGTTGTCACAGGGATGAAATTGGGGAAATTTGGGTATCGGGACCGAGTGTTGCGAGAGGGTATTGGAATCGGGAACAAGATACACGAGAGACATTCCAAGCTTATCTATCAGATACAGGAGAAGGCCCGTTTCTGCGAACTGGGGATTTAGGTTTTTTCCAGGATGGTGAACTGTTTGTTACAGGTAGAGCCAAAGATTTAATTATTATTCGCGGTCGCAATCTTTACCCGCAGGATATAGAATTAACCGCAGAATGCAGCCATTCTTCCTTGCGTTCCGGTGCTAGTGCAGCATTTACAATTTTAGTTAACAATGAAGAAAAGCTGGTAGTTGTACAGGAATTAGAATTTCGCGCCAAGCCAAATTTAGAAGAAGTCGCGAATGCAATTCGTAAAGCAATTAGTGAAGAACATGAAGTACAAGTTTATGCAGTTGTTTTAATTAAACCAGGTAGTATCCCCAAAACTTCCAGTGGTAAGATTCAACGACGTGCAACTCGCGCTCAATTTGAGAATGGCACCTTGTGTGTAATTGGAAGCAATATTCTCAAAAGTAGTGATATTGAAAGAAATGTTACTCGATTACAACGTTCTGAAGTTTTAGCACTTTCTCCAAGAGAATCTCAAGCACTTTTAGAATCATATCTGATAGAACAGGAAGCGAGAGTCTTGGCTGCAGCACCGGATGAGATCAACCCCGAAAAGCCATTAACCACTCTTGGACTTGATTCTCTAAAAGTATTTGAGTTGAAAAACCGGGTTGAGGTTGACTTAGAAGTAGAAGTATCTGTAGCAGACTTTTTTGAAGGGATGAGTACGCTCGCTTTGGTAACAAAGATACTGGCTCAGATGACCACAGATGCACTACCGTTACTATCTTATACCCAACAAGATAAAAATATAAATACATCCGATCGTTATCCTCTTTCCTTTGCACAACAGGGATTATGGTTTATACATCAGCTAAATCCCGAAAAGGGTGCATATAACATTCCTATAGTTATTAATTTAAAAGGCTGCGTTAACCAAGCAATTTTACAAAAGTGCTTGAACGAAATTGTCAGACGACACGAAGTATTGCGTACAAGCTTTACATTGAGAGATGGACAACCCGTCCAAGTTATCAATCAAGATGTATCCTTAACTTTGACGTTTGAAGATTTACGTTCATTACCAGAAAGCGAACGCAATAACGCAGCAGTACATTTAACTAAAGAGTTAGCACAGCAGCCTTTTGACTTATCTTCTAAATCTTTAATTCATACAAAATATTTACAAATAGATGATCAAAATTATCATTTAGTTATTGTCCTCCATCATATAATTGCAGATGGTTGGTCTATCGGCATTTTTATCAAAGAGCTAGTTGGGCTATATGATGCATATTCTAAAAACGAAGTTCCCCAACTTCCGGAATTACCCATTCAATATAGAGATTTTGTCAATTGGCAACGAAAATGGATTGATTCCGAACGCACTCAACCATTATTAACCTATTGGAAGCAGAAACTACAGGGTGAACTTCCTGTACTAAGCTTACCAACTGACCGTCCGCGATCGCCAGTTCAAACTTTTAAAGGTGCGAGAGATCAATTAGTGCTTCCTCAAACTTTGAGAACAGAACTGAAGAATTTGAGCCGTCAGCAAGGAGTAACACTGTTTATGACCTTGCTTACAGCCTTCAAAATCTTGCTATATCGTTATACAGGTCAGACTGATATTATTGTCGGTTCGCCAATTGCTAATCGTAACAGAGCCGAAATTGAGCAATTAATCGGATTTTTTGTCAATGTTTTAGTACTGCGTACAGAGTTATCTGAGGATCTGAGTTTTCAAGAGTTATTAGCGCGGGTGAAGTCAACAGCGTATAAAGCTTACGTTCACCAAGACTTACCCTTTGAAAAGTTAGTAGAAGAATTACAGCCAAATAGGGACTTGAGCTACAATCCGCTATTTCAGGTAATGTTCGTTCTTCAAAATGTTCCGATACCTAATTTAGATTTATCTGATATATCAGTTAGTTATGAAGAAGGTGATAACGGTACATCGAAATTTGATTTGACATTGTTTATAGAGGACTCAGAACAAGGATTAGTTGCAACTTGTGAGTACAATACGGACTTATTTAATGCAAATACTATTACCCGAATGCTGGGGCATTTCCAGACTTTACTATCAAGCATAGTTAACGATCCCCAACAATGTATTTCAGAATTGCAACTATTAACACCACCCGAAATCCAGCAGTTATTAGTTGAGTGGAATGATACCAAGACAGACTATCCTGAAGATAAGTGTATTCATCAACTGTTTGAAGCTATTGTTGAGAAAACACCATCTGATATTGCTGTTATCTTTGAAAACCAACAATTAACCTACCAGGAGTTAAACAGTCGAGCAAATCAGCTAGCCCATTACTTGCAGCAACAAGGTGTGAAATCAGACACAGTTGTTGGTATTTGTATGGAACGCTCTCTTGAAATGGTAGTAGGATTACTAGCCATTATGAAGGCAGGTGGTGCTTATATGCCTTTAGATCCAGCCTATCCGAAAGAGCGTTTAGCTTTTACGTTGTCAGATTCTCAAGTGAGAGTATTGCTAGTTAATACTCACTTAGTTAATGACTTACCACCACATTCCGGACAATTAGTATGTATCGACACTGATAGTAGAGAGTTTGCTGAATATAGTTCAGAAAATTTAGTCAGCAATGCTACACCAGAGAATTTAGCCTATGTAATCTATACATCTGGTTCTACGGGTAAACCGAAAGGAGTACAAATTCCCCACAGGGCTGTGGTTAACTTCTTAACTAGTATGCGTCAAAGTCCAGGACTCAGGAAAGAAGATGTTCTTCTATCTGTCACTACATTGTCTTTTGACATTGCAGCACTAGAATTGTACTTACCACTGATTGTTGGTGCCCGTTTAGTATTAGTGAATCGAGAGGCGATAAGCCCAAAGGGCATGCGCTTCGCGATCGCCGATGGCACTCAGTTGTTAAAAGAGTTAGTTGCCAATGATGTAACAGTTATGCAAGCCACCCCTGCGACTTGGAGAATATTGATCGGTGCTGGGTGGCAGAAGAGTAGGATGAAAATTCTTTGTGGTGGTGAAGCTCTCGACTCTTCACTTGCTCATCAGTTGCTAGAAAGAGGACAAGAAGTTTGGAACTTATATGGTCCTACAGAAACCACTATTTGGTCAGCTGCACTTGATATAAAATATCAAGAGCAACACTCTAGTGTGAGTCCTATTGGTTGTCCTATTGCCAACACCCAGTTATATATTTTAGATTCACATCAACAATTAGTTCCTGTAGGAATCCCAGGTGAATTGCATATTGGCGGTGTTGGACTAGCACGAGGTTATTGGAATAGAGCTGAGTTAACAGCAGAAAAGTTTATTCCTAATCCTTTTGCTCAAGGAACACATCTTTATAAAACCGGAGATAAGGTGCGTTATCTAGCAGATGGCAAGATTGAATTTTTGGGTAGAATTGACCATCAAGTGAAAATTCGCGGTTTCCGTATTGAATTAGGAGAAATTGAAGCTTTATTAAAGAAACATCCGCAGGTACGAGAAACGGTAGTAATATCTAGGGAAGATACATCAAACGACTGTCGTTTAGTTGCATATATAGTTACTCATGAGAATACTAAGCCTTCTGTAAATGAATTACGAGGATTTCTCAAACAAAAACTACCCGAATATATGCTTCCTTCTGCCTTTATCGTTTTAGATGCTTTACCTTTGACACCTAACGGCAAAATAGACCGTCGTGCTTTACCAGCACCTGACAATCAGCGTCCAGAGTTAACAGCATCTTTTCTGGCACCCCAGTCTGAAATGGAACAGCAGATTGCCAAGCTTTGGCAAGAGGTGCTGCATCTAGATCAAGTAGGTATTAATGACAACTTTTTTGATTTAGGTGGGAATTCGTTACTGATGCTTCAAGTAAATAATAAACTGCGTACAATTTTGCAGGGAGATATATCAGTAGTAACGATGTTTCAAAATCCCACTATTTACTCATTAGCGGAATATTTAAGTCAAACAACAGGAGAAAAATCTATTTTTGAACCAATGCGCGAGTCTCCTTTGGAGAGGCTGCGCCAACGCGTGCAAAAACAAATAGCAGCTCGTCAGAAAGAAAAACAATTATTAAGGCGGAAATCAAGAAATAATAAATAATTCTCGCTGATATTAAGTGAAAATCTGGAGTGTGCGAACGATGCTTACTAGCCTTTCTCGTCCTTGGCAGCTATTATTACTTTCTGCGAAGACTGACTCAGAACTTAAGACTGCGACTGTAAACCTTGTAGATTACTTGAAGCAGCATCATGACTTCAACCTTGCGGATGTGGCTTATACATTGGAACGCGAACAAAAAGCTTTTAAACATCGGCGGATGGTTGTTTGTCGGGATATAAAAGATGCAATCATTGCACTTGAAGATCCAAGACGATTACTAACGGACATTCAAGAAACAGAACAACCTCCTGTAGCATTTATGTTTCCTGGACTGGGAACTCAT
>JBCBQE010000420.1:0-6080 GCA_039820385.1 Cyanobacteria bacterium J06635_10 | reverse complement strand
ATACTTTGCAGCACTTTGAGAAAGTTCGTTAAAAGATAAAGCGATGTCTTTTTCAGCAGTTAAACTCCAAGCAGCCAATTTATCGGTAATATATTGTTCAAAGGCTTTTTGTAGTGCAATATTAAAAGCTTCTCGTTTACCGCTACTTAAGAAATCAAATAAATTTAATTCTGGTTGATAGCGCAAGAAATCGGTTTCAAAAGTATTACCCAAATTTAAAACGTAACTGCGAAAAGAATCAGAAACACTTCTCGCTTGATTCTCACTAGTATTTCTAATTTCTTGCTGGAATTCATTACCAATACTATTAAGTTTTTTAAATTCCGGTTCTACAGAATCAATTCTTTCGCGCAATTGATTGACATCTTGTTCTAATAAGGGAATCCGTCTTTCAATTGCTTCGCGGGTATGATGACAAGCTTGTCTTGCTAAAGTTCTCACTTGACGTAATTCAGCAACGGCTCTTTCTCTAGTTAAAAATGTATTTAATGCTCCCATAAATTCAGAAAAACCAGTTCCTTCTAATGAAGCTTCGGGATTTTTTAAACGCTTGCGTAAAGCTTGAAGTGAAGAGATAGCAAATACCCTTTCATCGTAAATATCTTGTCCATCTACAACACAATATTCAGCTAAATTAGCTTTAAATACTTTGTGCAATCTAACTGAAGCTTCTTGCAATTCTACCTCATCATCCGGATCGATTAAAGCTTCTTTTACTTGGTCCCAAGCATTGATTAAAAAGAAAACTGATAATCCTCTATCTTTAATATAGTTTTCTAAATAACGACGCTCTCCCAGAGTACAAGGTTGAGAAGCTCGCATGACAAACAAAATTGCATGACAGTTATTCACATAACCTAAAGATAATTCATTTCGTGCTTCTGTATCATTTAAACCAGGACTATCAATAATTTCAATGCCCTTTTCTAATAATGCTAAAGGATATTCAACTACTGCATGACTAACATCGGGGAATGCTTGTTTCTTTTCTTGTTCTAACCTTTTAGCTTCCGCTGGATCGATAGTATATTTATGTTTAAACGAATCAAAATCTAATCTTTGTGGACTTTTACCATCATTAAAATGTACTGTCACCGTTTTTTCGGCTCCATAGCGCAAAATAGTTAAAACAGCCGTACAGGGATTAACATCGCTTGGTAATAATCTTTCACCAATTAAAGCATTGAGAAAAGTACTTTTACCCCGCTTCATATCTCCTAAAACTAACAAGCGAAATACACCTTCACGGAGATTTTTGCTGGCAACTTTAATATCTTCAATATCTCGTTCTAAACTCAATTCACCCGAATTACTTGCAGAAGTTTTTTCTGCTTTTTCTATTGTTTCAACGATTTTATCTAAACAAATAGATACTTCCGAACGGACTTGGACAACTTTTTCCAAATCATCCATGAAATTATGACTTTCAGCTTTTGAATTCATGATTATTTATTAAAATTGGAACGTTGATATCTTGATATACAAAATCTTCGCGATCGCAAAATCTTATTTAACAATAATTAGCGCGATCGCTCCTAAAGAAAATAACTTTTCCACAAAAAAGTTATCCAACAATTTTTATTAATATTTTACTTCGTTCTCAAATATTTGATTCAACTGCCCATCTTTCCGATTAACTTCAGCTTCTAATTACCGTTAAATCTTTAGTTCTTTAACCTGCTATTTTTCGCGATACGCGGAGCGTGAGCAAAGCGGCATATCGTTTAGCGATTTCATTCATAAGCACCCCCTTTAGAAAATCATAACTTTAGCATTATTATCAAAATAAATTACATCTTCTTTAAAATGCCTCAGTGTAATCACTGCTTCAAATCATAATTTATTACTTAAAAATGATTAGCTTAGAGTTGCTTTTTCGAGATTTCGATGGAGAAGAATAAAATACAAGCTAGTGAGGAAAAATATTTTTATAGTATTGCTAATTGATTTTTGACAAAATCTCGGTAAAGTTTTCTTCTATTCCCTATTTTCTACCTTAACGAATAATTATGGCTTCGCCACGCTGCGCGAAAATTAACGAAACAGAATTCCGAATATAAGTAAGTCGGCACAAATAAACCAAGCTATATTACAGCTTGGGTAAACTACCCTCAAACCCTTATTCCTATTGCCGGCTTGCCGGCTTGCCTTATCCCAATTACTATTTTCAATGCCAACCTACTTATTGAAATATTGACTATTATTATTATCGACAATATATTAATTGAATTAAGAATATATCCCGCCTCTAACTTCACAGCGACTCAGGTGAGCTAAGTTTTCTGTAGCCTCACCCTTAAGCAGGTGTAGGGTAAGCGCATCTCCATAAAGAATTGGTATTAATATAAGTACCGCGATCGGCCACAATTTTGATAGTAGAAAAAAACCGGTAAATTCAACATGGATATAAAAAACGGCTTTGTCGGTACAGTCGGAAACACCCCTTTAATTCGTTTAAAAAGCTTTAGCGAAGAAACCGGATGCGAAATCTTAGCGAAAGCAGAATTTCTTAATCCTGGTGGTTCTGTAAAAGATAGAGCCGCATTGTATATTATTCAAGATGCGGAAGCAAAAGGTTTACTCAAACCCGGCGGTACTGTTGTAGAAGGAACTGCGGGAAATACTGGTATTGGTTTAGCACATATCTGCAATGCCAAAGGTTATAAATGTTTAATTATTATTCCCGAAACCCAGTCACAGGAAAAAATGGATGCACTTAGAGCTCTAGGTGCGGAAGTTCGTCCAGTTCCCGCTGTTCCTTACAAAGACCCCAATAATTATGTAAAATTATCTGGTAGAATTGCGTCTGAAATGGAAAATACCATTTGGGCTAATCAATTTGATAATTTGGCAAACCGTCAAGCCCATTACGAAACTACCGGACTCGAAATTTGGACCCAAACAGATGGTAAAGTTGATGGTTGGGTAGCTGCGACTGGTACCGGTGGAACTTTTGCAGGTGCATCAATGTTGCTCAAGGAAAAAAATCCAGATATAAAATGTGTTGTTGCAGATCCAATGGGCAGCGGGCTTTACAGTTATATCAAAACCGGCGAAATTAAAATGGAAGGCAGTTCCATTACCGAAGGCATTGGAAACAGTCGTATCACTGCCAATATGGAAGGCATCGCTATTGATGATGCTATCCGCATTGACGATCAAGAAGCCTTACGGGTAGTTTACCAATTATTGCGAAAAGAAGGTTTATTGATGGGTGGTTCCACTGGAATTAATGTCGGAGCCGCTGTAGCACTTGCAAAACAAATGGGACCTGGACATACCATCGTAACTATATTATGCGATAGTGGCGCTCGTTATCAATCCCGTATATTCAACCCCGAATGGCTAAAATCAAAAGGATTGGAAATTAACTAGTTAGTAATTATTGTAGAGACGTAGCACTGCTACGTCTTTTATTCCGTCGTAGAAGTTAGAAATTCTTAGAATGTGACAATTTATATTCACCAAGCATCAGTGTTAAACACTAATTAACAACTAACAACTAACAATAATCAAAAACATGGAATCCATTCAAGTTTGCCAAAATCGTGCTTGTAAAAAACAAGGTGCCGCTAAAGTTTTAGCAGCTTTTGAAGCTAATCTTGTTCCTGGAGTAACTGTAACAGGCCGCAGTTGTTTGGGACAATGTGGTAATGGTCCAATGGTACTAATATTGCCAGAAATGGTTCGTTATAGTAAGGTTTATCCCTCGAAAGTCAAGCAGGTGATTGAGCGGCATCTATTAAATAGTAAAAAATTCACACAGGTGCTTCATCATTGATTTGATTTCGGAGTTAATGGTTAATTACTGGCTGATAAAAGTCTGCATATAGAAATGAATATTCAGCAGCTACGCGAATCTTTGAAAATTAAGTGGGTGAGGTACTATCATCAAAATCGTTCCTGGTTGGCAAAAATGCGAATCTGGGGAACTTATGATGGTTATCGTCGCCCTTCTAGCGGTTTTATTTTGGCCACTTTATCTGTTTTAGAACCAAAACTAGATGAAATTTTCCCTTTTATACTTGAATTAAATAACAATCCCGACAAAATTATTGCTGCATTAGGTCTTAATTTTAATCCCGAACAACAGTTATATTTAATAAAGGATTTAGATGAACCTGCAAATAACTCTCAAGTTGACGATAATACTGCGATCAATAAAGTTATTTTCGATACATTTCGTGCAGAGAAAAGAGATGATAGAGAAATTAACGAACCCCCACCACAAGTTTTAACCGCTATTACAAAAATTGAAAGCTTTTCTCATCCACAAAAAATAACATCAACTTCAGCATCAGTGGAAACAGAATGGAAAGATTTTTCAGAAGAAAGCATGGTTGCTCAGTTAGAAAGTGAAGAGGAAGTTTTGTCTTTACTTACCATGTGTAATCAAGCTGAGGAAGGAGGAAAAATGGTAAAAGTATCACCTGAAACAGAAACCGAACAAGTCAAGCCAATATCAAGCAAAAAAACTTCAAATCTTGCCTCTTGGATAGATGAATTTTGTCAAGGTGTTGATTGGGATAGAGAAGAAGCTATTTTTATTCCCTTTTAATTAATTGGCGATCGTTAAACAGTGAACAGTGAGCAGTGAACAGTCAACAGTTAACAGTGAACAGTCAACAGTTAACAGTTAACAGTCAACAGTCAACAGTGAGCAGTTATCAATATATAACTTACAATTCTTAACTCATAACTCATAACTCCTCACTCCCAACTCCCAACTCCTAACTCCTAACTCCTAACCACTAACAACTAACCACTAATTTCTGGATATTCATGAGAAACAAATGGAATTGAAATAACTTCTCCTTGTGTTTCTCCTACTGTTACTTTTAAACCCACTCCACCGGCTTTTGTGCGAATGTAACCCAATCCAAAATAATTCTCGCCATCTTGGGTTATGCTAGTAAGTTTTCCGACTTTTTCATCACCTACTTTGATTACTGTTCCAGTTTCAACAGCAGCATTTAAACGGATTCCCCACAAATTTTGTTTTACACCTTTGTAAGTATTTAATCTTGCGATCGTTTCTTGTCCGATATAACAACCTTTATCAAAAGAAACTGTTTGCCATAAACCTACTTCTAAAGGATTATAATCATCCGTTAATTCACTTTCCGGTTGCGGCCTTCCTTGTAATATTCGCAACATTTCCCAATCGCGATCGCTAATTTCAACCGCACCAGCTTCAATGATTTGTTGCCAAATTATCTCTTTTTGACTTGCACTCAAAATTAAGGTATACCCCGGAGAAGCTAAGGCGCTACCAACAGCGATAATACCTTCTGTGTCCCCCCCGCTTGCGGGAACCCCCCCTGTGTCCCCCCCGCTTGCAGGAACCCCCCCTGTGTCCCCCCCGCTTGCAGGGGGGATGGAGGTGTGGGTACCGTAGGGTTGGTTAATAATTGCTGAAGCGCCCAATTTTTCTACAATAGCATCGCTTTGAGGACCGATAAGACTGAAAGTTACAGTTTCGTCAGTTATATCGGTTAAATGTACCTTGTCAGCGAAGAAAATATATTTATCCAACCATTGCATGAGATATTCACGACGATTGGGAGAAACCAACAATAATACTCCATCTTCCGTGACGTAAGCACTCGCTAAATCAATAGTGCGAGCAGTAGAGGTGACAAAGACTGTATCGCATCCTTGCCCTGGTTTAAGGCGTTCAAAATCGTTTGTACTTTGATTGTGTAAAAAACGCAAACGATCGGTATCTGACACCTTAATGCGTCCCCAGTGGCTGCGATTGTAGACAGCGACTCCTGTTTGTACTGCTTGAATAACTGATACGGGCATAGTAATTTTGGATTTTAGATTTTGGAGCCACTGCTTTGCGGTAAAACAGTTGTGGCTTTGGTAGCGGCACGATTAAGGTTACCCCACACAAGCCTTTCTATTCAACCAGTAACCAGTACCGTTGAAGCGAGTGGCATTATTTGAGATTTATTTTTAAATTAACAGGAATTACCTATGTAGGGTGCTTGTACACTGACTAATTGTTAAGGCAATAATAGGGCAATGAGTGTACGGCACCATCCAAGTTAACGAAATAATAAGACAGTGAGTGT
>JBCBQE010000419.1:0-6087 GCA_039820385.1 Cyanobacteria bacterium J06635_10 | reverse complement strand
AAAGTTTTTTCTTCTAAAAAACTTTTAAGGGAACCCTGTGACGGTGGGGAATTAAACCCATATGTTTTAGTTAAAAAGATTTATCTGTTCGAGAGAGCGGCGAGGATGTCAAATAACAAACAGCAAAACAATTTAATCTAATCTATCGAGAATATTAATCATCTTCTCGGGAGATAAACCAACTACATCAGCAAGTTCTTCTAAAGCTAGTCTCTCCTGTATATTTTTATTAAACACATCTGTCGCAACCGCAACATAATCAACATTATCTAACTGACGAGAATTTCCCACAGCAGCATTACTAGCAATAGCAATACGTTCGCGCTTCTCAAATTTATGCATCTGATAAGCAGTTATTTTACTTGCCTGACGTGCTTGTAAATAAGCCAGGTATTGTTTCATCACTTTTAGACGAGTTTGCTGTTTAGTTTCCCGTAAACGAGCTTTCATTACGGGCATTTTATCAATAGCAGTAAATATTTGAACCGGGTCTATAGTCAAACTTATA
The DNA here is from genome assembly GCA_039820385.1 of Cyanobacteria bacterium J06635_10. Taxonomy (GTDB): domain Bacteria; phylum Cyanobacteriota; class Cyanobacteriia; order Cyanobacteriales; family Nostocaceae; genus Rivularia. Next base: position 5,579 of record JBCBQE010000419.1, on the reverse strand, counting down.
GAAAAACTTCGTTCATCTTCAGATGAAAAATCTGGTGTCTTATAATTTGTTCTACTTTGAGAAGGAGATAATTCTATACTGACAATATCTACAAAAGCATGAAACCCCATTTCATATTTCGCTTCTCTCACCTGATAAGAGTTTTTTTGGGCAATCTTCACCAGCTTATTGATTATTTGTAAATCCTCTTCAGTAATTTCCGTTTGCAATTCCTCTGCTCCCACAGCAACAGCCGAAAAACCAATGAAAACCAGCCCCAGAATCATCCCAAAAAAACCCTCTATCATACCCTTTCACCTCCCTCGGTGAGATTTTAAAACAGTTGACGAGTTTCTAAATGAGCTTCAATATCCTTTCTAGTAAGCCACACCGGACGCAACTGTTGACGTGCAAAAAGTGGTAACTGGTCAGTAGAATGAGGAGAACCGGGCTGAGAAGAATTACCGTAACTCATTATTGCCATCGCTTTGACTGGTTTAGAAAACTCAATTGCAGCGACATAAGAATCACCCGCAACGGGTTGAAATTGACTATTTTCTGAAGGAGCAAAATTAACAACGCGAAAAATACCTAAATACCCATCGCCACCATTACCTGGTAAATTTACGTTCCCATATTTCAAGCGAAAAACCTCTCCCCAAGGCACATCTAATTTTCCATAAGCTTTCTCTACTTTTGTTGCTGCTGTTTCCAGTAAAATTACAGCTTGTTGAGGATTTGCTAGCCCATCGGGTGTAGTTTGAGGTGCATCTTGACTCCAAGGTTTACTAAAGGCTTCATCAAAATCTAATTCCGAAGCCCAAGCGGCAAATAATACTGCTCCCTTACTATCTGCATTTGCTTGTCTATCCCACTTTTCTAAGACCTTTACTGCTCGTTTTCCTAGTGTGTTACCATATTTTCGTCCTGCTGGAATTAAATCATCCAGAATCCGTTCAGCAAATTCCATCCGCGTCGAATGCTTGTACTTAATCATTTCATTGAAGGTAATTTTTTGATCTTCATCGAGCATTCTGGCAGAACTCTGGACTCGAAAATCCATAAAAGGTGGTGATGCCATATAAGAGGGATATTTATCTGGTTGAATCGGGAATGGAAAAGTTGTTGTCCACGGTGAGTCATTCGCATTTTGTAACCAACCGCTCTGAGGATCGACAACGCGAGGTAAATCTTGATAAGGATGATTTTTTGTCCATAAGGTTTTAGATGTATCCCCCCGAATAAGACTTTGCCAATATGCAAAATCTCCTTCCTCGCGCACTGGAACTAGTCCGTTAAATAGGTGCATAATATGACCTTTTCGGTCAGCATACATCACTGTAAACATCGGTAACTGCAAACGTTGGAGTGCTTTTTCAAACTCTACTAGATTTTGCGATCGCGCCATATCCCACCATTGTTCCAACACCCCTGGTTGCTCAAGACCGACAACACGTAGTGCAATTGTTTTATCATCTTTCTTTGAAACAACAGGTCCGTGAACAGAATTTTTGACTACCAGTGGTTGTTCGCGTAGTGTCCCGTCTTTTTGTTTTATTTGCAAAGAAACAGTTTTGGTCTCAAAGGAGCGCACTTTACCATCAAAAAGATAGCCATCACCAGCTAGTTCTAGTTGATAAGCATCCCATCCATCATGAGTATTGACGGTGTGAGTCCAACCTAAATTATCGTTGAAAGCGATTGTTAAAACCGGAATACCTACCAGCGATGCTCCATAAGCATCAATTCCGGGTGCGGTAATTTGAGCTTCATACCATAGATATAAATCCGACCAGGGAAGGTGGGGATTTGCTAATAGCATGGCATTACCAGAGGCTGAACGAGAAGGTGCGATCGCCCATCCGTTAGAACCTGCTTTTGAATCCGATTTATTTACACCGGCAACTTGTTCTGGACTGACTACAAATGTAAAGTTAAGTACTCTTTGTAGATGAGCGAGGATGTCTTCTCCTGTGACTGGTAAGACAACTTCAAGCTCATCACTAATTGCATCTGGATTTTCTTTGACGTAAGTATTGATACCTTCTGCAAAAGCATCTAAATAACTACGGAAGGATACATTTTGCGCTTCATACCAAACACGAGCGCGTTCGGGTACTCCCATTGTCAATACCCAACGGTCTGAGTCTATATAGTCTTCTCCCCAGTATTCTGCTGCACGTCCTCTTGCTTGTCCGTAGAGACGCAAAAGTAAGTTTCCATGACTTTGCATTTGCGCCCATCCAAAGGCACGGAAAGCACTGGCGCTATCTTTGGCATAAATATGGGGTATACCGTAGGTATCCCACAATATTTCAGTACTTTTTGGTGGAGAGCCTAGAGTTTGGCATCCTAAAATTAATGTCAGTAAAAAGCTGACCGTGAATAGTATTATTCGAGGCTTGAAATTTGCAATAAACTTGGGTGCATATACTTTGTTGCTATCAGTCAAAATGCGAATGATGTTAATCAAATTTCTAGAGGAAATCAACATTCTATATTTTTGAATTTATGGCACTTTTAAAAAGCTATTCATGTGCTTAATAACACATTTATTGAAGCATCACAACACTTCTGAGTTGAAAGTCTTGCTAACTTTGAATTTCTTCTGAAAAACTCATTGCCCCTTTATAAAGGGTAAGTAGGTTGGCATTGAAAATAGTAATTGGGATAAGGCAAGCCGGCAAGCCGGCTGTCATACAATAGGAATAAGGGTTTGAGGGTAATTTACATTCTGTAATATAGCTTGGTTTATTTGTGCCGACTTACTTAGTATCTTCTTTTTTGGTTGGAACCACTGGTTTCTCTAGTCAATTAATTGCTAAGTAAGTCGGCGTTAAAAAATCAAGGTATGTCCTGTCGGACACACTGAACGCAGGGTTTTGAAGATAATTTACATTTTGTTACATAGTTATGTTTATTTGTGCTGACCTACTTAATTTTTAGTTCAAATCAAGCTATTAAGGGAAAAAATGACCCTCCCGCAGTTCTAATATGCTATTTTTAACAGCCTGAATAATACAATTAATATCTTCATCTGTATGGGCTGTAGAGAAAAATCCACCATTTCCTCTGAGCATGATTCCTTTTTCTAATAAATGGTAATAAAGTAAATCAAAAACTAAGGAAGTTTCAGAATTTGCAATATCGTCATCACTATCATCACCAGCATAAACGGGACCAAAAAGCGAACCAAAATTTGTAATTTGGATAGGTAATCCTTCTTCTTCAAAATAATTATTAAGGGTTTTTACAAACTTTGTTGTGCGCTGATTCAACTGTTCTTGCAGAGTAAAACCTTGAGTTTTTAAATGTTCGAGTACTGCTTTCGCACCAGCTAAAGCTAGGGGATGCTTACAGTAAGTTCCAGCAAAAAAAGTAGTTTTCTGATGCGGATGTGATAAATCTCCATAATTCCACATTCCACCATCAATTGCATCCATAAAATTGGCTTTGCCAGCAATGATGCCAATAGCAATTCCACCACCGACAATTTTACCATAGGCGGCAATATCTGCTTCAATTTCAAACCAAGCTTGTGCACCACCAGGATGAATGCGAAAACCCGTTACCATTTCATCAAAAATTAATGCTATTCCCGATTCTTTGGTTAATTTTCTGAGTTGATGTAAGAAAGCTTTGGGTTGTAAATCTAAATTTTTTGTTTGAACTGGTTCAACCAAAACAGCAGCTAATTCTTGAGCATGATTATCTATAGCTTCTATAGATTCCTGTTCGCCGTATTTTAAAACTAAAATATCTTCAACGAAATTTGAGGGAATTCCTGCTGCAATGGGTACAGTTTGTAAGTTATTATCTATTAATTTTCCTTTCCCTAATGTTCCATCAAAATGACCGTGATAAGAGTTAGAAAATATCGCTATTTTCTTACGTCCTGTAACTGCTCTTGCAATCCGAATCGCTGTCATGATGGCTTCTGTACCTGTATTACTAAAAGCGACTCGTTCCATTCCTGTAAGGGAGGAAATCAATTGAGCAACTTCACCAGCGATTTCTGATTGGGAACCTAGTTGTATACCTTTTTCTAATTGTGCTGCTAATGCTTCTTTAATAAAAGATGGATTATGGCCAAAAAGATTAACGCCAAATCCCATAACTAAATCTATGTATTTGTTACCATCTATATCCCATATTTTGGAGCCAGAAGAATTCTTGGTAGCAATGGAGTAAAATATTTCTTTAAGAGGAAGTTGGAAATCAACAAATGATTTATTGTCAGCTAAAAATTTACGATTAGCTTGAGCTAGTTGTTTTGATGTTTTGGTCTTGCAGTTGTAGCGGATAATAAAGTTTTCTAAATAGTCTCTTTGGCGAGAAGTAAGATTTATCGTAGATAAGATTTCACTAATTTTGTTGGTATCGGTGGGAGCAGAATTTGTCAACATTAGATTTTGTGTGGAAGACATAGATTTCTCGCTTATATTTTTAATAATTCGCAATTTTGTGACTTGCAGTGTGTAAAATCTCAAGCGCGGAGTTTGATTGTTAAGTATAGGTAACCTCACCCTACCGACCGCTTCCCTCTCCTTAGTAAGGAGAGGGATTGAGGGTGAGGTTTTATATTTAATTTGAACCACTTACTTAATTATTATTTGAGGGATTTATCAAGAATCCACTATTAATTAAGTAGGAAAGATAGGTACTTAATAATTGACTATCAAGTGGTGGACAAACAATTGTAGTTGCTGCTAATCCAGTTAAGGTATTTTGCTGGTCAATTTGCTGGGTTGTTGAATCTTCAAGGCTGGTATTTTGAGATTCGCTATTAGTAACTTTTGCGATTAGGGGATACAGAGGATTATCGTCATATTGCTCAACTTCTTTAAGTAGTTGAGAACACCATTGTGGATAGTCAATTTTTTTGAGTGGATAACCACAGGAAATAATTGAGTTAACCACTTCTTCCCAAGGTAAAGGTTGGGGATTTATCAGGTGAAAAACTTTTCCGAATGAGGTTTGTTGTTGGGACAAATAAACTATTGCTTGAGTAGCATAGTCTACGGGGGTTAAGTTAACTATTCCATTATCTTTAGGAGCGCTACCGAGTTGGATGCAACCCCTAATCATCCTAAAGGTATGGTCATTGATATTGCAAACACCTGTTTTACTATGTCCGGAAATGCGTCCAGGGCGATATATTGATATGGGGATTCCGCGTACGCCAGCAATTCTGACCAATTTTTCTGCTACCCATTTACTTTGGGTATAGCCACTACTTATGTTTTCGCTACGATGGATTGGGGTATCTTCTCGAATACTATCTAAAGTAGAGTCAGCAGCACCTACAACCCCAATGGTAGAAATAAAATGTACTGGCTTAATTTTTATTTGCGCGGCTAATCTTAAAATTTCTTCAGTTCCCAAGACATTTGCTGCTTTGAGTTGGGAATAAGGATAAGTGAAATTGACGAATGCGCCGTTATGATAAATTACATCAACTTGAGTTGCGATCGCGGCAAATTTATCTGCTGAAAGTCCTAAAAGTGGTTGAGATAAATCCCCTATTAAGGGAATAATGCGTGGATTAAAACTTTCATCCCATAGTAAATAGGATGTTAAATGTTTTTGCAATCGCTCTT
>JBCBQE010000418.1:0-6106 GCA_039820385.1 Cyanobacteria bacterium J06635_10 | reverse complement strand
TCATGCTGTGGGTGGAATTTACCGCACTAAAGGTAAGAAAGAAGAACAAGATTGGAATTAAGCAGTTAACAGTGAGCAGTGAGCAGTGAGCAGTGAGCAGTTAAATTTTCTTCCCTCTCTCCTCATCCCCCTATCTCCTCATCTCCCCATCTCCCCATCTCCTCATCTCCCCACGCCACTTGCTACAAGTCGGGAAACCCGCCCATTCAATCTCGTGTCTTCTGATATTCCCGAAGTTGCTTTAACAATTCTTCTTGGGATGAGGAATTTGGTTGTAGGGTTTTAATTGTTTTCAGTTTTTTATCGTTGCTTTTCACGACTGCGGATGAGGAATTAAATCTGAAAGGTTGCTTTCTAATTGTTGTAAATGTTTGAGTTGGTGGTTGATTTAAGTTGGCTTTGACTGAATCTAGGGTAGCAGCCAATTTTACTTGCCTCTCCATTTGTTCGGTGGAAGATACTAAGCCGCTCAAACCATTTACTAATTCCCGGAGATTTTGCCGAAATTTGGGATCTCCCGTCAAGTCGTCTAAATCTGATGTAATTTTCTGGGTATTCTCGAAGGTTACTCTCGCGGAATCTAATGTTTGTTGGAGTACCACTAAATTGTTGGGATCGTTGAGTGTTTTGGTAACATCTCGTAAGTTAGTTGATGCTTCTGCTGCATTTGCTGAAAGTGTTTCGAGGTTTGCCAATAACTCTCCTTTGGTTAACCTATTAATGCTCGGGGATAGGCTATTAAGAGTAACTCTTAATTGAGAGCTTGTTGCGGTGATATCGTTTAATGCACCAACAAGGGAGGAACGATTTGTGGTTACTAAATTGTCGATGTTTGCTAAAACTTTATTTGCTTGATTGGCGGTGGCACTAATTTCTTTGGCTGTACCGCTAAATTCCTGTGCTGTACCGCTAAACTGTCTTGCTGTTGCATTCAATTGCGAAGCGGTAGTACCAAATTGGTTTATAGTCTGCTCTGTGGATTCACTGACTCTATTTGCAGCAGAAGCTACTTGATTGGCAGCAGAGGCAAAGGTTTTTAATTCTTGTTGTGTAGTCTTTGTCAAGCTGGAGACATCGCGAGTTAATTGAGCTACTTGTGCTGCTGCGAGGGATGAATTTTTTAAAGCTTGATTGACGTTATTATACACATCCGGTCGGCTGTAAACTTCTGATATACGGCTGGTGTAGCGAATTAGTTCGTCAACGCTGATACCAATTTCGCCTTTGAGGCGGGAACCATCGCAGACAATAAGTGTGGGGTCGCAATTTTGATCTAAAGGTCCGGCATTTATATCAGCACGAGCAATACTTCTTACTGGCGTAATATCTATAATGCTTTCACTGATTAATCCAGACTGGTTAGCTTCAATTTTAACATCCCGGGGAATTATCAGGTCGCGTTTATTAATATTTATTTCTACTTCTACAGTGTTAGCACCCGGTCGGATACTGGCAATATTACCTACTTTTACGCCGCGATATCGAACTACAGCACCTTTTTGCATTCCGCCAGCGTCCCGAAACTCTACGATAGCGCTATAAGTACGACCTGCGGCGGTTATTCTGTTCAGCCAGAGGAAAATTACCCCAAATACTCCCAAACCTAATAGGATTAATAATCCTACAGAACCTTCTCGAACCAATCGCGATCGCATTTTTCACTTCCTCGTAAAGTTACAGTTAAAAGTTGTAAATAAGTATAGTGTTTGAATAACTAAAATGTAGTCAAACATAGACTAAGAAAGCACAAATCACTATCGTTCCATTGTCCTTCCTTGTGGGATAATAAATGCAATGAAACCTACGGCGGTACGTAACCTCTGTTAAATACAAGTTAAATTCCTCTCTAGTAGAATATTTCATTTAAAACGAAGCAGTCGATAAATCTATTTTTAATAGAAAGTCGATAGAGCGGCTCGTAGTTAGCCCAACAAGGTTGATTAATCTTGTAAAGCTTGAGTAGATTTGTCTACAAAATTAGTAACTATTCGTACATTGTCTGATGATTTATAAACTTATAATCGCGTAAATAACTGAGTTTAAATAGTTTATGTACCGGCAATTTTAATTGGACCATCAATGCTTCCACTCATAAATTGTCTAATAGAAGGATGCTCTGTGGTGTCAACTTCCCCAACTTTTCCTTCCCACTGCACTTTACCTTGGTAGAGAAACACGATTCTCGAGGCGGTACGACGAATGGTACTGTGTTGGTGGGTAACGATAGAGTAACTGTTAGAAGTCCCCTCTGCTACCTGTAGTTGCCGAATTAAATCTTCAATTATTGTTGAAGCAATGGGATCTAATCCTGCTGTAGGCTCATCGTACAGCAAAATTTCTGGTGATTCCTCGGGCTGTTCTGGATTGGACATAATCGCACGGGCAAAACTCACCCGTTTTCGCATGCCTCCAGAAAGTTCTGCGGGAAATCGATCGCCGACTCCGGGTAAGCCTACCATTTCCAATTTTTCCTCAACGAGTTCGCGAATCCTTTTCTTAGAAAGTTTTGAATGCTGGTAAAGTAAAAACCCCACATTCTCATCTACCGTTAAGGAGTCAAATAAAGCGGCTTGCTGAAAAACCATGCCAATTCCTAGGGCATCTGCACCATCTTCTATCAAACCTTCTCGTCGCACCCCTTGCACGTAAATTTCTCCTTCATCAGGAGGAGTTAACCCAGCAATTATCCGTAAGATAGTAGATTTACCAGTACCTGAAGGACCAATTATTCCTAATGCATCCCCCTGATAAATTGTAAAGTCTACTTTATCTAAAATTTTATTGCTACCAAACGACTTAGAAACGCCTTTTAATTCAATTAATGGTTGTTCTGTCATTAGTCATGAGTTAGTAGATAGTAGTTAGTAGTTAGCAGTTAGTGGAAAATAACAAATAACAACTAACTACTAAAGAGTCAGAACTAACGAAAGTGGAAAATTTTGATGTCATAGTCATTGGTAGTGGTATCGGCGGTTTAACTGCTGCTGCATTACTTAGTCGTTACGGCAAGCGGGTAATTGTTTGCGAAAGTCATACAGTAGCTGGTGGTGCTGCTCATAACTTCCGACGAAGAGGATTTGAATTTGATTCTGGTCCTTCATTCTATTGTGGACTGAGTGACGCTAGAAGTTTGAATCCTGTAAAACAAGTTCTCGATATTTTAGGCGAATCTCTCCAAACTTTACCTTACGATCCCCTCGGACACTATCATTTCCCTGACGGTAGTTTTGCAGTTTACCGCAATTCTCTACGCTATCGGCAAGAAGTAGCTAAAGTTACCCCTCAAGGAGCGAAAGAATTAGAACAGTTTGAAAGAGGTTTGTTGCCGTTATACGAGGCGATGAAGGGCATTCCAACTTTGGCTTTGCGGAATGATTGGCAGTTAATTCCGGTTTTACTGGGACGTTATTTACCATCTTTATGGAAAATGCTACCTAATTTACCTTTGGTACAAAGTTCAGTAGGCAATGTAATGAATGCCACTGTTAAAGATCCTTGGGTAAGGCGATTAATTGACCTGGAATGCTTTCTGCTTTCGGGTTTAAAGGCAAGCGGTACTATCGCTCCGGAGGTAGCATTTATGTTGGGGGAGCGTTCGAGTACTGCGATTGAATATCCTTTGGGGGGTAGCGGTGCGATCGTAGATGCCCTAGTGCGCGGGTTGAAAAAATACGGTGGAGAATTACGTTTGGGATCTCATGTAGAACAAATTATTGTTGAAAACTATCGAGCTGTAGGTGTGCGATCGCTGCGGGGTGAAATATTCAAAGCGCCAATTGTAATTTCCAACGCTACAATCTGGGATACCTATACTAAATTATTACGAACGGAAAATTTACCCGCGTCTTACCTTGAAGCTGCTTTAGATACTCCGGCGGTGGAAAGTTTTATGCATTTACACTTAGGTTTTCGCGGCGATGGTTTGGAAAGTTTGACGGGACATCATGTTGTAGTTCACGATGCAAAAAAGGATATTACCGTACCGGGAAATACTTGTATGATTTCTATTCCTAGCGTTTGGGATACTTCTTTAGCTCCAGAAAATCATCATGTGGTTCACGCTTATACTTTAGAACCTTATGGGGGATGGGAAAAAGATCGAGGTTATGAAGAGAAGAAGAAAGAAAAGGCGCAAACTTTATATCGTGCTATAGAAAAAGTAATTCCAGATATCAGAAAACGTGTGGTTTTAGAATTAATTGGTACACCGTTAACTCATGCTGCTTATTTAAGAAGATATCATGGAACTTATGGTCCGGCAATTGCTGCTGGTAAGGGGATGTTTCCCAATCAAAATACGCCAATTAAAGGATTGTATCGAGTTGGTGATAGTACTATGCCCGGAATTGGAGTTCCTGCGGTGGCTGCTAGCGGTATTTTGTGTGCGAATTCTTTGGTGAAGCCGGAGCAGGTGATGGAATTGGTGGAGTTGTTGAAATATTAACCCCACCCTAACCCTCCCCTTATTAAAGGGAGGGAGCATCAATTTCCTGCACGGTTAGAAATTTTTCGAGCGAGAAGGGAGTAATACTAGCCGTTATCCTCAATTTATATATCTCTAATCGCAAATTGAATTTGAATCGACGATCTCTTTTCTTTTACTAACACTTAAATTATTGTGATATTACTTACTATGCGCTTTGATATAATATCGACTTTATCTCAATAAAAATACTGCTTTTATCTTTATTCAGTATCCTTTAATACTTTTTATCCTTTTGGTCGCTATCAAAATCGGATTTTTTTTATCTAAGATGCTACTTTCGTGATATTCTTTTTCTATATGCAATTAATATAATCGGAATATTGCTCTCTTTCAAAAAATTGCTCACACTCCATTATAAAAATATCATCCTTATTACTATTCTACCTCACCGTGGCCTTCTTTGAAAATTTTTTCGCGGTTTCGCGATCTTCATAAATTAAAATTTTCAGATTGTAGAGTGTGTGATGCTTTAGAATTACTGTTTTTATATTTATTCGGTATTTTTTTGATGCTATATCAAAATCGGATTTTTTTATCTTAGGTGCTACTTTCGTGATATTCTTTTTCTATATCTAATTTTTATAATCGGAATTTTGCTCTTTTCAAAAAAAATGCACAGATTCCCATTATCAAAACATCAAGATTATTACTATCCTACCTCACCCCGGCGTTCTTTGAAAATTTTTTCGCACGCCATAGATGATAAATTAAAAATATTTAGAACTTGTTCATTAATTAGCGATTCGCTTGTCGAAATCTAGTTATGAAAGGGCATCGACATTTTCCAGAGATGTCTATTAATGATACTGTCTCAATTAAGCAAAAAATTGTATAATTTATTGTCAGTATCAATAAGTGACATTAACTATAACCATATGAGTGAAACAACAATTTTAGAATCGATAAAGTTATTAAGTGATTGGGCAAAATGGCTTACAACTATTCAAACCGGTGTCATTGCCTTAATAGTTTCTTTATTTACATCAAAGAATATTCAAATTTCTCTTATGGATAAAACATTCGCCGTTCTATCTATATCATGCTTCGTTCTTTCAATCGTTGCGGCAGCTATGCTGAGAAAGGACATTACCTACTATAGCTCAGGGCATTAGACCAAACATGAACATTTGGAATACGAGTGACAGCGTGGCTATTCGCTTGTTCAGAATGAATACAAGACGTTTTTCTGTTGCATTAACAGGATGCTTTCTCTTTGGACTTCTATTTCTTACACTACTAATATTTTCAATAATTATCTTCTAAAATTGTAATTTATAATTATCATTTATCATAGATCAGATAATCATCTATACTCGTGCAGTTATCAGAAATCACATGCAGAAAATTTTAAAATAAATTTATAAATTAGATGTAGGTTGGGTTGAACGATAGTGAAACCCAACCTACAATTCTCTTTAACGCAAACCGTATTCTCAACTTATATATCTCATTGCAACCTCGGTTTTAGTTCTAGTTCTTCAAAAGTCTTTATCCCAAATTGAATTTGAATCTATGATTTCTTTTCTTTTACTAATACTTAAATTATTGTTATCTTTGTTACTCTGATTATTGATATAATATCGACTTTTTCTCAATAAAAATACTGCTTTTTTATTTTTG
>JBCBQE010000417.1:5877-6114 GCA_039820385.1 Cyanobacteria bacterium J06635_10 | reverse complement strand
CACAATGCTGCGCTATTAAGAGTCCCCACAATTTTTCCTCTGCGATAATTGGTACAACTAAGTTAGCTTGAACATCAAATTTTTTTAGTAAGTCGCTGTGGCAAGCACTCAGGGGAGCTGTTTCAATATTTTCTATTGCTTGAATTCGCCCTTGCCTGTATTGTTTGATGTGTTCTTCTGTAAAACATGGATCTTTAATCTTGGAACCAAAAACAGCACAATATGGTGCAATCACTG
>JBCBQE010000417.1:0-5867 GCA_039820385.1 Cyanobacteria bacterium J06635_10 | reverse complement strand
GCAGAAACAATCTTACTTCTTCTACTGTCTGGTTGATTATGGTATCTAAATTTAATGACTGCCGAATCCGCAGGGCAATTGCCCCTACTAATCTTTCCCGCTCTAGTAGAGTTGCCGATCTTTTTTTATAGGTTTCTGAGATAGATTCAGACAAGAAACATTCAATCCACAATTTATAATTACAATTTGCTGGAAAATTTAATATTATTTTTACTATTTTAACATTTAAGTTAATAATTCGTGGTCTATTTTTGTGATTCCTGCTTTTAAGCAAGTAATGCCAAGGAAAATCATTAACAAAAGCTTAACTGAGCATTTCTGCTTAGAATCTCATGTTAAGTTTTATGAACGAAAACTATTAATTTACTCTTCTTAACTTAAATGTTAACAGCCAGAGGTGATGAAAAAAGAGGAAGTTTTGAGGCGATATCTATTGGGAGAAAGAGATTTCAAGCAAATCGATTTATCTCAAGTAAATATGAGTCAAGAAAATCTAGCTTCAATAAATTTTTCTCAGACTATCTTAACTCAAGCCAATCTTAAGGGTATTAATTTTAGCCAAGCATTGCTGACTGAAGCTAATCTTGAGAGAGCATTGTTGACTGAAGCTAATTTAACGGAAGCTTCTTTGGAAAGGGCGATTTTATATAAGGCTTCTATGCAGTTGGCTAATTTGAGTCGAGCAGTCTTAACAAAAGCCGATTTGAGAGAGGTGAATCTCAGGGAGGCTTTACTATATAGAGTTTCTTTAAGGGAAGCTCAATTACAAGGAGCTAATTTGAGTCGAGCTATTCTACAAAGGGCATTTTTGCGAGATGCGAATCTGACTCAAGCTGTTTTGTCACAAGCTACACTCTCGCAAGTAAATTTGACGAATGCGAACTTAAGGGGAGCAGACTTAAGTGGAGTGAATTTAGAAGGGGCACATTTAGTAGAAGCGAATTTAGAAGGTGCTAATTTGGAAGGTGCGAATCTAAATCGAGCTATTTTAACTGGAGCAATTATGCCTGATGGCAACAGGTATCATCAATGAACAATGAACAATGTAGCGCAGCGTGGCACGTAGTGACATACAATGAACAATGTTCGCGAAGCGTGTCCCGGAGGGACATACAATTAAAAATTACCAGATTCAATCCAACACGGCTAAAACAGACTTGGGTAATAACTTATCTTTGAACCAAACTATTTTGGCGGGGACATTATCTAATCTAACTCCGGCTTTATCTAAGTTTAAACGCTCGGAAATTGCTAAAATTAAATCATCACGTTCGGCTTTTCTAACCTGAGAAAATTTCTTTTGTAAATATTCAGGTCGCCAGTATCCGACAATTTCTAATAAATATGTTCTACCATCGGGATGAACTAAGCGAAAATCGGGAATCATCACGCTACCGGGAATGGGTATTAAATCAACTTCACGCTCTAATACCCATTCTGTTTTCTTAGAGTTCCATTTATCGACAAAAGATGCTTCTAACATGCTGTCGTATTCTTTTCCTGGTGGATAGTGAGTAACCAAACCGCATTCTGAATTCAGGGTAAAACGTCCGGTTTTCCAATTATTTGAGTAAAAATCGCGAAGAAGCAATGTTGCGGCTAAACTCCATTTGGTGACGTGAAGTAAAGCCGGAATTAATTTAGCGATCGCCAATCCATACCTTGTACTAGGATGAAACAAACTAGTAGGACCATCCACAGTAATTGTAAACCCGTGGTCGGCATCTCCTTCGATATAGCACATTAATTGAAACAATTTGAGATAGCGAAATAAAATTTTATATTCACCTGGTGTATTGCGGTGTGCATTAATAATTAGTTGACTGGCTTTATAAAAAATCCCTTGAAGTTGGGAAAGATTGTATCTGTGTAATAAAGCGGATGGTGTGGGAGCATCAAAAGCGGTTAAAATTTTATTCTCAGTTAAGTCAGCATATAAACCTTTACTAACTTGTTCTGGTAAAACTTCTTTTTCAAGTTCGTGAGTTAATTCCGAGGCAACTTTTTTTAAAGTAAACTTTGCCGTATCGCGACTGGGAACCGATAATGATGCGCTTGCGAACACCCTTTCTCGTAACATCGGAGGTTCAAGGGGACTTACAATTTCAAAAGTAGAAAAACTGCTTTTGAGAATATGGGCCAAACCCCGCTTTATCTTATAATCGGTATTATCTCCTTCTAATTCAGAAAGCTGACGTTCAAGTTCACCCGTCCTTTGACCAATAGCGTTTTTGTAGCAATCAATCAACTCAACGGCTAATTTCAAATGGACTTTATCGATATTTAACCGCTTGGGAATTATTTGTTCGCCATTTTGACGAGAAATCAGTAAATCAGTTGGTAACATTTTCAGTACCATGACAGTACCATGACAGTACCATGACAGTTATCAATTGGGGATTGGACATGGGGAAATAATTCCTAATTCCGCGAGTTCTTTATCTCAACTAAAGTTGATTGATTGACTAACTATTGGAAATCTGTTTCTTCAATTATTTCCAATGCATAAAAAAGGGCTGCATCTGCATCGGTAAGGGTGGTGCTGCCCTTTTGTGTCAGATGCTTATTGATAACTTTCCAAGCATCGGGATAATTCTCTCTGAGTTTTTTTAACCCATCGAAAACTGAGCGTAAATCGGCGTGCAGGTGTTGTTTATTTTTCATGATGTATTGAGGAAATCTCGTGTAATTCTCGACTATTGATTAGGCATGGGGAAATAATTTGAAATTAATAACTCATAACTCATAACTCCTAACTCCGCGAGCTTCTAACTACTAACTCCCTTACTCTTCCTCATTTTCCCAAATATTCATCTGCTTGTGGGGTTTCTTAGTCTTATATTTATTATCGTTGGTCTTTTCTGCTGCTTTATAAGTTCTTCGGCTACCACTTCCATAAACAACCTGTAAATTTCCGGTTCCATTTTTGCGCTTCTGCGGTTGCTTTTTCTCAACCCCCCTGCGCCTTTCTGATGTCTTTTCTTCACTAGTATTTTCCGCAATTACTTCGTATAAAATAGCCTGTTTATTCGGAATATTCCCTTTCCTCAAAACTCTTCCCAGTCTTTGAATATATTCCCTTGCGGAACCCGTACCTGATAAAATAATTGCTATGCTGGCCGCAGGTACGTCTACTCCTTCATTCAACACGTGGGAAGCTACTAAAGATTTATACTCTCCTTCCTTAAACTTAGTTAATATCTCGTGTCTTTCCTTTACCGGGGTTTGATGAGTTATTGCGGGAATCAAAAATTCTTTCGATATCCGATAAACTGTTGTATTGTCGGCGGTGAAAATTAAAACTCTTTCTGGATAATGTTTCGCTAATAAATCGGCTAAAATTCTAATCTTACCATCGGTACCTAAAGCAATCTCCTTGGCTTGCCGATGAGCTAACATGGCGCGTCTCCCAGATTGCGATCGCGCACTCATCTGCACAAATCTTTGCCAACCTTGTATGCTCCCCAAGGAAATTTTGGACTCTTTTAAAAAATTGTTGCGGGTTTGCATCAATTCGTTATACCTTTCCCGCTCAATTTGCGATAATTTAACTTTTATTTGAACTATTTCATGCGCAGCTAAAGCTTTCCCAGCTAAATCTTCGGCTCTTTTACGATATACTTCTCTACCAATAAGATAATTTAAATCGGAGTGTTTCCCATCGGTTCGTTCTGGTGTCGCGGAAAGTCCTAAACGATAAGGTGCGATCGCAAATTCAGCGATCACTTTATTAAAATCTGTTGGTAAATGATGACACTCATCAAAAACGATCAACGCATATTGATTTCCCAAGGTTTCTGCATGAATTGCGGCACTATCATAAGTAGAAACCAGTACTGGAGTTCTATCTCTCGAACCACCACCAAGTAAACCGATTTTAATATCGGGAAAAGCGGCTTCTAAATGAGCGTACCACTGATGCATTAAATCTAAAGTAGGTACGACAATTAATGTAGTGCGTGGGGTTGCTTCCATAGCCAACTGAGCTAAATAAGTTTTCCCTGCGGCGGTAGGAAGCACTACTACACCCTGTCTTTGAGCTAATTTCCAAGCTTTCAAAGCTTCACTTTGATGGGGATAAGGCTCCATCACCAAACTGGGATTCATTTCTACGGGATAAAATTCTGATGCCTCATCAATAAAATCCGTCTCTTCTGCTCTTAAAGCTTCTACCAAACGGCGGTATTCAATGGCTTTGATGCGGAATTTTTCGATGCGATCGTCCCATGTGGCAAAATCCATCCATGCTCTACCTCGTGGCGGTGGATGTAAGATTAATGTACCCCGATTAAATGTGAGCTTTGGTGTGCGAGCCATTTAGAGTTTTCCGAACCCTTTAATATTTTTACTAATAACCTATAACGGTGCATAATTAATCACCAAAACTAAAATTAAACTTTAAAAAATCATCGATTAATTCAGAATAATTACATATATGTTTGATAAACAATGTTGATTATCGAACTATAAAAACTACTAAAAATACTGAAAATCATTCAAATAATAATGTAGAGACGGGGCGCACTGCTACGTCTCTATAAAGGTTGTGGATAAGGCCTATTTAAATTCGGTTGATGCCTAGCAACCTGGAAACTTCTTACTAGTGATTATCTAATTGATTCAAAGAAGGTTGTGTTTGTTTTTGAATCTACATAAGTATCGCCATTGAAAAGTAAGATATTAAATTCGTAATTAAATCGCAAGACTATTCCTCTGCGCACTATCTATAATCCTGAGTGATAGTCCATTACAATCTTGATTAAATATTTCTATGCACTAAACTTTACTTTTTGAAATATTACGCAATGCTTTCATCGCTTATTGATGCTATTATCAATAAAGGTACGGCACAATAGTAGTTACAAGATGTAATGCCTATTGATATGCTGGCGAAAGTAATTAGCAATTTTAAAAATAGCCTCTTCAACGCTTGAAAAATCGTGCTCCTGTTTGTAGTATGAATTGGTTTCTTGTCACGAATTGTTAAATAATACAAAAATTAACCTCAGTATTATTTACATAACTTCAATTTAGATATTGTTCTATTTGATTTAAGTAAATAATTTGTGAGATTATATATGGTTTTTTTAAAGAGAAACAAGCATCTTGACGGGCACCCATGAGAATTTTTTTAGGAGAAAAAAATTCTCATGGGAACCCTTGACTCTATAGCTTTTACGCTGAAGGTGCAGATTCTCTTTATCTGTTATAAAAATAAAAGATATTATTGCTGTAACTGGGTTTTCGCGAAGTTTTTCAGAAAGCCATAACCATGGAGTTGGAGAACAGCAAAAATTCCATCATTGAGTGCATAAGTTGATTCGGCCCGCACCCATATACATATATATTGAAATGAGTACTAACAAAACCTAACCAATACAGATATTCCCATCGTAAAAGCTGTAGACCTACTTTGAATATAGAATGATCAACAAAATCTTAATTCTGACGGCAAATCCAGAAAACACATCATCATTGCGTTTACATGAAGAGGTACGCGAAATTGAACATGGATTGCAGCGAGCCAAGAAACGCGATAACTTTGTGTTGCAAGCAGAATGGGCGGTAAGACCTAGAGATATCCAAAGAGCAATGCTTGATGTCGATCCACAGATTGTTCATTTTTCCGGGCATGGCACAGGCGATGAAGGTTTGGTATTTGAAGATGAAACTGGGCAAACAAAGTTAGTTGATGGGGAAGCCCTGGCGGGATTATTTAAACTATTTGCAGATCGAATTGAGTGTGTTGTGCTTAACGGTTGTTATTCTCAGACACAAGCAGAAGCGATCGCGCAACAGGTTGATTATGTAATTGGCATGAAAAAGGCGATTGGTGATAAAGCTGCAATTGAATTTGCTGTAGGTTT
>JBCBQE010000416.1:0-6131 GCA_039820385.1 Cyanobacteria bacterium J06635_10 | reverse complement strand
ATGCAAACGGTATTCAAGCGCTTCAAGATATCTCCCTAAAAATAGATTGCGGAATTTTTGGTTTACTCGGTCCAAATGGTGCTGGTAAATCAAGTTTAATGCGTACTTTAGCCACTTTACAAGATGCTGATTCTGGTTCAATAATACTTGATGGGATAGATGTTCTCAAAAATCCTCAAGCTGCTCGTAGTATCTTAGGTTACTTACCTCAAGACTTTGGTGTTTATCCCACAGTTTCAGCAGAAGATTTATTGAATCAATTAGCAGTATTCAAAGGATTTATTAATTCCAGAGAAAGAAAAGAAGTAGTAGCACTACAGCTACAATTAGTGAATTTATACGAAAAAAGAAAGCAGAAATTAGGAACCTTTTCCGGTGGAATGCGACAGCGTTTTGGTATTGCTCAAGCTTTATTAGGTTCTCCTAAATTGGTAATTGTGGATGAACCTACCGCAGGTTTAGATCCAGCAGAACGGATTCGGTTTCAAAATTTACTCTCAGAAATTAGTCAAGACAGAGTTTTGCTTCTTTCTACTCATATTGTGGAAGATGTAGCCGAACTTTGTCCAAATTTAGCAATTATGAATCAGGGTGAAATTATTCGCAGTGGTAATCCCCAGGCTTTAATTAATGATTTAAATGGTAAAGTTTGGACTAAAGTTATTAAATCAAATCAAGATACACTTGACTCATCCCAATTGACAGTTATTACTTCCCGAATGTTGCGAGGAGAAAGATGGCTTAGAATTTTGAGCGATTCTCAACCCGATAGTGATTTTCATTCAGTAGAACCGGATTTGAATGATGTTTACTTTACTGCATTATTGGAAAAAACCGAACAATTTCTTACTGTTTGAAAAAGAAATTATTCAACATTTAAATCAAAAAACTCTGCGTTCCGAGGCTGTACCTCCATATTCCTCTGCGTTAAAATAATATATTGATAATTGTGATGAAAACTTTTTCTCCAATCCTACGTTTTGAAATTTTATATCATCTACGTCGTCCGACATTTTGGTTAATTACAATCCTATTCTTCGCAATTGGATTTACGGATATTGTATCTAAAGCTGGGGAAGGTAACGCTTTCTTTTTTGTTAATAGTCCTTCTCAAATTTTTCAAGTCACTATTTGGTATACAATATTTGGAATTTTAGCAGCTTCTGCTTTTGTTGCTGAAACTTTTGTGCGAGATACTAATCATCGCATGGAATCATTAATACTCTCTACTCCGATTCGTAAAAGTAACTATTTAACTACTCGTTTTTTAGCAGCTTTTTTAGTCACTTTATTCGCATTTTCTAGCTACATTCCGGGAATGATTTTAGGTACTTTAATACCCGGTTTAAATCCTTTTGCTTTAGGTGCTTTTCGTCCGGAAGCATATGCAGCTAGCTATATATTATTTGTATTACCAAATTTGTTTTTAGTTTCAGCAATTGCTTTCGGATTAGCTTCAAGAACTCGCAGTATTATCATTACCTATGCGGGTGCAATTGTTCTAGTCATGCTCTACCTTGTTTCCCTATTGATGGTAGGAGTTGATGTCATTGACTTTGAACTATATCGCATTTGGGCAATGTTAGATCCATTTGGATTTTATGCTTTTGAAGAAAATACTTTGACTTGGACGGTATTTCAACATAATACTTTGATGCCACACTTAGGGGGAACCCTGATTTGGAATCGGATTTTATGGGTTTTCATTGCTCTAGCTGGTTGGTTTTGGAGTTACCGTAGCTATTCGATGAAAGTGATGGAATCTCGGGGAGGGAGCGGAGGGAGCAGGGGGAGCAGGGGGAGCAGGGGGAGAATTAGGGAGCAAGATGCTCCGACTACGGGAAATTTTTCTAATTCGGGATATTCTCCAAGAGAAGGAACACCGCAAATATTATTTCAACAATGGATACATCGTACGTGGTTTTACCTGGATACTGTTTTAAAAGGAAAGGCATTTATATTATTAACTGGATTTGGACTAATTAGCTTGGTTGTGGCTGCGATGGGTACTCGTTCGTTTAATTACTCCAATCCCAGTACCGATATTTTAATTCACTCAGCCAATATTTATCTGGAATATATTCTTTTCGCAATTATTGTAGTTTATTCTGGCGAATTGATGTGGCGCGATCGCCAACTTCGTTTACAAGCTGTTGTAGACGCAACACCTATTTCTAACGCGACTTTATTATTCTCAAAACTAACTGCGCTGTTCGCTATCATTACAATCAATTTACTATTAGCAATGGCAGTAATGATAGGTTATCAAGCTATTAATGGCTACTACTATTTTCAGTTACCGCTGTATTTTCAGATGCTGTTTGTAGAACACGGACCGTATTTTTACTTAACAGCCGTTCTCGCCATCTTTACTCAAGTACTCACCCGTCATAAATATGCTGGTATGGGGTTGGTGGTGTTAATTTCTCTATCAAAAATTCCCCTAGATGCTTTAGGTTTATATCACAATCTCTACCGTTTTGCTGCTACTAACGATATTGAATATTCTTTGATGAACGGTTACGGACATTTATTAACCGGACATCTTTGGTATACCCTTTATTGGGCAATCGGTGGCGCTATTGTAATGCTTTTAGCTTATATTATCTATCCGAGGGGTACTTTTGATAAGAGTCTTGTTAAAGATTGGCAGCGAGCATGGAAACGCACTAGTAAAGGAATAAAAAGGTTTTTAGTAGCTTTGATATTAATGTTTGCAGGTGTGGGAGCATGGATTGGTTATAACACCACCGTAGTTAACGAATATCAACCTCCCGGTAAAGAAGAAACCGCAGCACAAATAGAAAAGCGTTTCAAAAAATACGAAAATCTACCCATGCCGGTAGTTACAAATACTGAGCTAAATCTCGAACTATATCCAGATAAACGCTATTTTTTAGCTAGGGGTGAATATACATTAGAAAATCGTACTAAATCCCCTATCCGCGAAATCCACCTATTAACCTTTATTAATTTAAAACTTGATGAAGTTAAATATCCCGGAGCAAAATTACGCGAAGCACATCCCAAGTGGGGATATTATATTTATGACTTAGAAAAACCACTGTTACCGGGACAAAAGCAAACCATGCAGTTTGTGACTAGAACCGAACGTCCTCAAGGATTTCGTAACCAAGTTGATAGCGATGATGTCTATATGATTTATCCTAACGATGTGGTTGGGAATGGAACTAATTTATACAGTCCATTTATTTTACCCTTCGTTGGTTACACCAAGATGGTAGAACATAAAAAAGCTTGGTTGCGACAAAAACTCGATTTACCACCCCTCGACGAAAGAATGCGATCGCACGACGATCCTGTAGGATTAAAACAGGCTTTAATGGTGACACATTTAGGATGGGGAAATACAGACGTTACTATCGGTACATCTAAAAATCAAACTGTAGTTACATCTGGAAAATTAGTTAAAAAATGGCAGCAAGGAGATAGAAACTACTTCCGCTATCAATCAGAGCAAAATCGCGGTAAATTTACCATTTATTCAGGACGTTACAAAGTTTATCGAGATAATAATTATCGAGTTCCCATCGAAATTTACTACCATCCACCCCACGAAGACAACGTAAAATTGATTGCGAATCAAGTTGGTAAAGCTTTAGAATTCTATGAAAAAACCTTTGGTAAATATCCTTTTGAACGAGTGAGGGTAGTAGAATTTGTTTATTATGACGGGATGGTATTTTCCGAAGCTGGTACTATTGGTATTCCCGAAGTCTTAGTTTGGAAAAGTCAAGCCAAAGGGTTAGGAAAAGAAAGCATCATCGATTGGACAACATATCTTTTAGCTCATGCTTGGTGGGAAGATCAAATTGTAGCAGCAGACGTAGCAGGTGGAATGACAATTCGCGAAGCTTTGAGCGCTTATGCAAGTTCGCTTTACCAACGAGAGCGACGTACCCCACAACAGCAACTTTTAGCAAGAAAGCAATTGATGCGAAACTTTTTCCGTCAGTTAGGAAAAATTGATTTTAAAGAACCTGCTTTAACAGACATTTACAACGAATTACCAATTGCTCGTCATAAAGGAGGTATGATACTTGAACTGATTGAAGATTTAATTGGTAAGGAAGCAGTAGTATCTGGAATTAGGGATTTTCTGCAAAAGTATAGATATAAAGAAGCACCATATGCAACAGTACTTGATTTACGAGATGCAATTTTAGATAAAGCACCAGTTGCTAAACGAGAACAAATCAAAGAATTATTTTCCTCAGTAATTACCTACCAAGTAGGTTTAAGCGACGCAGTTTATCAACAATTACCCGATGGGAAATATAAAATTAGACTCAATGTAATAGCACAAAAACTTTATACGAGTGACTTAGGACAGCAAAAATCAACCGCATTGAATCTTCCATTTACTATTTCCCTTAATGATGAAAAAGGAAATCAAATTTATCTCAAAAAACATCAAATAAATCAACAGCAAGGAACCATTGATATAGTTACAAATAAACTTCCTACTTTTGCTAGTGTTGATGGTAATTATGTTTTGCCATCCGCATTTTTACAGGATAATACTAAGCGGCTTCGTCCTGCTTCGGAGAATTTAGATTAATTTATTTATAAGGTGGGTAGCGCAATCTCACCTTACCAACTATCAAATAATCCACATATCAAATAGTCAAAAAGGAATTCGTTGGGGAATCACGAAACGAGAGAATGATGAAATTATAGGTACCTGTGGATACAAAAATTTAACCCAGGATAACAAAAAAGCAGAAATAGGTTATGAAATATTAGTCAATCACAGAAGACAAGGATTAGTTTAATTTCTGCTAATTCACCATATGACAATTACCGTTATGGTGGAAAAATAAATGCTATTTCTAAGGCTGCTAAAATTAAAACCACTATGACGGGTTCCCATGACATTGAGATCATTTCAAATCTTCGCTATTAAATATAGACATTTAAAAAATTCAAATGTTGTGAAAATTAATTTTCATAATACCGGACTGTATAACATCAACGAAAAAGAAGGCTATCCTACTAATAATACCGGCGTATATGGAATCACTAACAAACCAAATGACATGGGTAAATTTAAAGTTCCTACTCTGCGAAATATTGCTTTAACAGCACCATACATGCATGATGGTAGTATTCTTTGGAAGAAGCTATTGACCATTATGCCGCAGGTGGTAGAACTATTTATGATGGTAAATACGCGGGAGTAGGAAGTATAAATCCTCTTAAAAGTAAATTGATAATTGGGTTTAAACTAACTCCAAGAGAAAAGAAAGACTTATTGAAATTTTTGCAAAGTTTAACAGATGAATCATTTTTGAAAAATCCGGCGTTTAGCAACCCAAATCAAAATTGAATTTATTTAGAAACCTTTTTTAGACACTTATCTCTAATTACTAGGCAAATCTTCTTCTAACTTGTCTTCTGCATTTTCTGCACGAGAACAAGCCCAATTCTCAGATATAACAGCAGGAAAACCTTCGCTTATTGCTTCCGGACAAACTGCATAAATCGTTAACTGACAATCAATCAATTCTAAACCAGATTTTTCAACTTGCTTCATCGCTTGCTTGAGAACAGTTGCATTATCAAATTCGAATGTCCTATTACATTGAGCACAAACAATATGATGGTGATGATTGGGAGCAGTTCTATTTAATTCATAGTGTTTGTGTACTTCTGCTAATTCTAACTCTCGGACTATTCCCATCCTTGTCATCAACTTAAGAGTTCGATAAATAGTTGATAAACTAATTCCTTCTCCGCGCTTTTCAAGCAATTCATATAAGTCGTCTGCACTTAAATGTTTTCCTTTAGGTAAATTTTGGAATACCCGTAAAATAACTTCGCGCTGTGGTGTCAATCGCCACCCTTTTGCATGGAGTTCTGCCTTTAGGGAATCTGTAGTATACATGAAATCATTCTTTATTTGTTGCTGTTGCTTACATAATAATAATAATAATCATTTTTGATAAGGGTAATAAAAAAATTATATTCCCATTATTAGTTGGGGATATTTTTTATACTGACTCATCATCTAATCAAAAATAAATTAACTGCTGGCACCTATCATCAGCAGTTATCATTTTACGGCTCACGGGCACCCATAAGAATTTTTTTAGAAGAAAAAAATTCTT
>JBCBQE010000415.1:0-6133 GCA_039820385.1 Cyanobacteria bacterium J06635_10 | reverse complement strand
GATTAGCAGTATATTATAAACGACATCTGTAAAATTACTCAACTTGCACATCCATGTTTTCTACTAAGTTTGTAGCTAATAAGTCTCGATTAGCTTCTTTTGTATCAGTATTAGCACTTACTGTTACATTGGCAGCTTGTGGCGGTGGAGAAACCGATACTGCTGGCGAAGGTACTGACGGTAGCGCTACCAATGTTGCTGCTACCACTGAATTAGATTTGGGTGGAAACGTAACTTTGAATGGTGCAGGGGCATCTTTCCCCAGATTGATTTATGAACGTTGGTTCAAAGATATTAACGCTAAGTACCCCAATCTCCGAGTAAACTATCAGTCAGTTGGTAGTGGTGCTGGTGTTAGACAGTTTACCGCCGGTACAGTTGACTTTGGTGCCAGCGATGTGGCAATGAAGGATGAGGAAATCAAGAAAGTAGAAAGAGGTGTACTGTTACTACCCATGACTGGTGGTAGCGTTGTACTCGCTTACAACTTGCCTGGAGTTGAAGAATTAAAGTTACCACGTGCGGTTTACGCTGATATCTTACTAGGTAAGATTACTGACTGGGATGACGAAAAAATTGCTGCAGCTAATCCCGGAGTTAAACTTCCCGACCAGAAAATTACAATCATACATCGTTCCGACGGTAGCGGTACTACTGCTGTATTTACCAAGCACTTGAGCGCTATTAGCCAAGACTGGAAAAATGGTCCTGGCGAAGGTAAAACCGTATCTTGGCCCACAGGAATTGGTGCTAAAGGTAATGAAGGTGTTACTGCTCAAATCAAGCAAACTGCTGGTTCTATTGGCTACATCGAGTTCGGTTACGCTAAAAACGAAGGTCTGAGTATGGCGGCTTTGGAAAATAAAGCAGGTAAATTTATTGTGCCAAGCGATGAAGCTGCATCTAAGGCTTTGGGAGCTATTGAATTACCAAACAATCTTCGTGCTTTCATCAGCGATCCAGAAGGAGATGAATCTTATCCCATCGTTACCTATACCTGGATTTTGGCTTACAAGAAGTATGACAATCCTGCAACTGCCAAAGCTGTAGAAGCGATGATTGAATATGGTTTAACTGAAGGTCAAAAAGTTAGTACACAACTAGGCTACGTTCCTTTACCTCAAAACGTAGTAGAGCAAGTTTCTGCTGCTGCTGACGCAATCAGCCCCGAGTACAAAATTAATGTTGCAGCCAAATAGTAAGCAGTTTAGAGTATATTTTTTTACTGCATTTCGTCAACATTAGATTAGTTAAGGAATGGTTAAGAAATAATGTGGTTCGCTCCCACATTTTCTCTATTACATGGGTATAGTTTTTTATGAATGCATCAGCCCAGGGTAGACAAGTAGATCCCAAAAATCGCTCTGAAGCAGATAGAACCCTCGATCGCAGCTTTATTTGGGCAACGCGAATTTTTGCTTTCGGTATTGCCGCAATTTTGTTATGGATAGGATTTCAGGTTGGTTCTCAAGGAATTGAAGCATTACAAGAGTTTGGTCTTGGCTTTTTATTCACTAGTGATTGGAACCCGCCGAGGAGTATATATGGGGTATTACCACAAATTTACGGAACTTTAGCTAGTTCTTTTATCGGTTTGTTGATTGCTGTACCGATTGGCATTGGCACCGCTGTATTGTTGAGTGAAAATATATTGCCTTTGTCAATCCGAACTGTACTAGTTTTCTTAGTAGAACTTCTAGCAGCGATTCCCAGTGTTGTATATGGTTTGTGGGGAATATTTGTATTAATTCCTTTTTTGGGTACTGTTGGTAGATGGCTTAATGAGTATTTCGGTTGGCTACCAATTTTTAGTACTCCCCAATCGGGAGCAATTGGTGGGCCAGGGTTATTACCTGCTGGAATTATTCTAGCAATTATGACTTTACCAATTATTACCGCAATTTCTCGCGATGCGCTCGCTTCCGTACCTAAAAATTTACGCGAAGCTGCTTATGGGCTGGGATGTACTCGTTGGGAAACGCTTTTGAGAGTGATTATCCCAGCAGCATTTTCTGGTATCGTCAGTGCTGTAATGCTAGCACTCGGTCGCGCTATGGGAGAAACCATGGCTGTAACCATGTTGATTGGTAACTCCAACAGAATTAGTCCTTCCCTATTTGCACCTAGCAATACAATCGCTTCTTTATTAGCAAATCAGTTCGCTGAAGCTGGTGGTTTGCAAATAAGTGCTTTAATGTACGCTGCGTTTGTGCTGTTTATATTGACTTTAATTGTCAATATTTTGGCAGAGTTAGTAGTATTACGAGTCAAGCGACTGTAAACAGACAAGGTGTATTAATTAATTATGACTAGTTTTTCAGAGCAGCCACAAACAGGATTTGCACGCGGTAGTTTAAATCGTTCTTCTAATTCTCCCCGGACACTATTTAATAATGTAATGAATGGTGTCATATTTGTTTGCGGGCTGTTAGCTTTATTGCCTTTGCTATTGGTACTTTCTTACTTGATTTTTAAAGGCTTCAGTAGCTTGAGCTTCGATTTATTTACCGAATTACCTCCAGCACCTTTGGATAAAGGCGGCGGTTTTGGTAATGCGATCGTCGGTACGGCGATTATGGTAGGAATTGGAGCTTTAATTAGCGTACCGATTGGTGTTGCAGCCGCAGTTTACTTAACTGAATTCAGCAAAGGAAATACGTCTCGTTGGATTCGCTTCGCTACCAACGTCTTGAGCGGTGTTCCTTCGATTATTGCAGGGGTTGTTACTTACGGTATTTTAGTTGAAAGCAAAATTGTCGGATACTCGGCGATCGCTGGTGGTGTGGCTCTATCAATTTTGATGTTGCCGATTATCGTCAGAACTACTGATGAAGCTTTGCAATTAGTTTCTCAAGATTTGCGACAAGCGGCTGTTGGAATAGGAGCAACTAACTATCAAACAGTTCTGCAAGTAGTGTTACCCGCAGCTTTACCTTCAATTGTAACTGGCGTAACCTTATCTGTAGCTCGTGCTGCTGGAGAAACTGCACCTCTGATTTTCACTGCTTTGTTCTCTGGATTTTGGTTAAGGAGCTTAATCGACGAACCAGTTGCTTCTCTGGCTGTTCTGGTTTACAACTTTGCAACTTCTTTTGACCAAAACCAGCAATCAGTTGCTTGGGCTGCATCCTTAATTTTGGTGTTACTGGTTTTGATTGCTAGTATAATCGCTCGCTTTGCAACTCGTAGTAAGTAGGATTAATTGCATAGCTCAGATTTGGGTTAAATTAAATCAAGATAATTTATTCCCAAAATAAAAAACTGGCATTACACAAAGTGTTGACAAAAATCGCAATTAGAGCCTTGAAGCTTTCGGAGAAACAATTAGCATAAAATTTATGGCTACACACATTTCCACCGCAAAAGACACCGAAACCGTATTACGCACAGAAGCACTAAATGTTTACTACGGTAAATTTTTGGCCCTAAAAGATATCTATATGGATATCCCCAAAAACCAGGTTACAGCTTTTATTGGTCCTTCTGGATGCGGTAAAAGTACTTTACTCAGATGCTTTAACCGTCTCAATGACTTGATTGACGTATTTAGAGCAGAAGGTAAAATTTATTATAATGGGGAAAATTTATATGCACCCAAAGTTGACCCTGTAGAAGTTCGCCGTAGAATTGGGATGGTATTTCAAAGACCAAACCCATTTCCCAAATCAATCAGAGAAAACATTACTTTTGGAGCCAAAATTAATGGCTATAAAGGTGATTTGGATGAACTGGTGGAACGCTCCCTCAAAGGTGCCGGTTTATGGGAAGAAGTAAAGGATAAACTTAACCAAAGCGGTTTATCTATATCTGGGGGACAACAACAGCGTTTGTGTATTGCTCGAGCGATCGCAGTTCAACCTGATGTTATTTTAATGGATGAGCCTTGCTCTGCTCTTGACCCCATTTCTACTAATAAAGTAGAAGAGTTGATTAAACAACTCAAAGAGCAATTTACCGTTGTTATCGTTACTCACAACATGCAGCAAGCATCCCGAGTATCGGACATGACAGCATTATTTTACGTCAATACAAAACAAGGTGGTCGTAACGGTTATTTAGTAGAATACGAACCGACTGAGAAAATTTTTAACGATCCTCAGCAAGAAGAAACCAAAGACTACATTAGCGGTAAGTTTGGTTAAATCTTATATGTTTTTGTGACGGACAGATTTGAAATATGCCGAACGTAACGCGATAACTCCTAGGTTATGCCTGGGAGCTACTTTCGTTTGTATACGTTGAAATTAATTAGCAAGCGGGCGGCGGGAATCGAACCCGCATCATTAGCTTGGAAGGCTAAGGTTTTACCACTAAACTACGCCCGCATTTTTTTCAACTCCATCATTATATTACAGTTGTAGAGAAAAATCAATACCCTCGCAGAATTTTTATGCGTATAAATAATTCACCTCTACGGGGCTTGAGTTCGCCTGTTCTAGGATCTGGGTCGGTTGCTGGATAAAATAATTTCTTATGGAGGAACTCTTTGTCTACATATGCCTGGTATTGCTGTCTTTTTTCTGCGGGTAAATTTTGATCGACTTTAGTAAATTCTACTTTACCTTCTTCATTAATATATAAATAAACTTGGAAATTTGCAGAGGACAGATTTTTTTGTTCTGAAGATGGAATTACAAAGCTTTTAGAAATATCTTCTTTAGGTTTAGGTAGGTTTGCTGGTATATCCTTGATCAGATTGCGTGTCTGGGCAACTAGATCCCAACTAGCTGTTAATATTCCACCACTTTGATTAAGTTGAGTTTCTTTAATGGGAGCTTGTGGAGTTACTTGGCGCTGTTGAGGGGTTTGCCCGACTCTATTTTTGATGGCATCGGTTATATTTTCGCCATCTGAGGGATTTTGATTTTGTTGCGATCGTTCTGTTTGACGTAATCTTTGTACTAACAACTTCTGTCGCTCTTCTGCTTCTTGTTGACGTTGAGCTTCAATTTGACGTTGTTGTTCGGCTTCTCGTTGACGTTGAGCTTCAATTTGACGTTGTTGTTCGGCTTCTCGTTGACGTTGAGCTTGAATTTGACGTTGTTGTTCGGCTTCTCGTTGACGTTGAGCTTGAATCTGACGTTGTTGCTCGGCTTCCTGCTGACGTATTTGTTCTGCCAATAAACGTTGTTGCTCGGCTTCTCGTTGGCGCAGTTGAGCTTCTAATTTTTGTTGTTGAGCAATTCTAAGACGTTGTTGTTGAGCTAATAAACGTTGTTGAGCTTCTAATTGACGTTGAAATTCTGCTTCACGTTGACGTTGTTGAGCTTCTAATTGTCGTTGAAGCTCTGCTTCACGTTGACGCTGTTGTGCTAATTCTCGCTGAAGCTGCTGTTCTATTTTCTGATTATCAAAAGCAATAGCATTGCTATTATTTGTGGAAACGGGGGGTAATTGTGTACTCAGGTTAGCAGTGGGTTGTGGTTTTTGAGGAACAATAGGTGTTGCTGGTTTTGGTGAAACTGCTTTGGGTTTTGGTTTTGGTTTTGGTTGAACTTTGTATGATTTTTGTGGAGAAATTTCGATAAATTCAATCGCAACAGCAGATTGCGATCGCCCAACCTGTGATGAATTAAGTTTATATAAACCAACAAGCCATAATGCCAGAAGATGCAAGATAACTGAACCACAAGCGAAAGTAATCCACCATGTTGGTGAATCGGTTTGTCGTCTCCAGGCTTTTTCTGGAATTGAAGTTTTTTGTGCAACCGATTGTGTCATATATTTATATAGTGACGTACCATCTGCCTATAGGAGGGCTTGCTATTTGATCTACAGTAGCTTGTTGCCAGAAAGATAGCGAAAGGTTTTTTATACCATATCCACTAATTTTACTCACCCACTTACAGTCTTATAGTTTGATTAGCTATACCCAGGCAGCATTATCTGCGACAATAAGTCATATTTTATTTATTCCTTGTGTCATTGCAGTATGGCGCACAAAAGTTTTATTTCCACAAATAGATAGACTTGCTCTTTGTAAAAGATTAAAAGCGTACGACGTTGTAATTATGGGGTCAATCGAAGACCATTTATATATTACACCAAGTAGTTTATAAACATTTATGAAGACTTTTAATCAAAATATCAATCTATAAAACTTGCGTCCTAATTAATTCCTTCGATAAATAGA
>JBCBQE010000414.1:288-6139 GCA_039820385.1 Cyanobacteria bacterium J06635_10 | reverse complement strand
AGATGGGGATGAGCGACCCCAACTCAATTCTTCCACCGTGTGACGGTGGGGAATTAAACCCATATGTTTTAGTTAAAAATGAATCATGGTGCAGGTGTTGTATATGTATCACCTGCACCGCCGAAGCACTTGCGGGAGTAGTTGCAGATTTATGTAAAAGCAAGTGCTGTCATATTTGATTTTTAGGCGTTGCCTACCTCGTAGCGGAATTTAGATTTTGAGATTGACACTGTAACGTCTCTACACGGGTTTCGGTTATCCAAAAAAATCAATTCATACTTCTTTTCAGCAACGCCGATTTTTAAGTTTTAATCTTGGAATATTTTTTAACTTAATTTCCTCCAATTAATAACTAGTATTACTGTTAGCGGCTAAGCGCGAGCAGAATTCAGTTTTGCTGCCATGTTAAATCCGTGAGACGCTTTACCGTTACCGTTACCGTTGGAATGAACGTTATGGCGGGGTTGAAGTACACCGTAGCCACCGTGGTTACGTTCGTAAATCACGTTTATCTCGTCTGTTTCACTGTTATGGAACATATAAAAATCATGTCCCACCATTTGCAATTGTTCCAAAGCTTGTGCCACAGTCATCGGCGGTGTGGCAAAATACTTCGTACGTACTACTTCTTTAGGTAATTCGGGAGTGCGATCGCCAATTAAATCTGTGGCGACTAAATCTGGTATTGTTTCTTCAACAATGTTGTTATTATTGTGAATTTTCTTATCTTGTCGTTTTTCCTTGTATTTTCGCAGTTGACGCGAAATTTTATTTGCGACTAAATCGATGCTGGCATATAAATTTTCGCTGCTTTCCTCGGCACGGATGACATTACCGTTTGCGTAAATCGTGACTTCCGCTGTTTGATTTGGATTAATTCGGGGATTTCGAGCTACGCTCAAATGTACATCCACTTCGTTAGTAATATGCTGGAAATGATTTACCCCTTTTTCTATTTTTTGATGCACGTATTCCCGAATAGCATCAGTGATTTCAATATTTTTGCCGTGGATAACAAGCTTCATGAAAACTCTCCCGCTCGAATATTTTTCTGGTATAAAAAAGTCTGAAAGTAAAGCTACGGTATGTTTCACAACTCCCGAAGTTATTAGGTTCTGAAACATTTACATTCGCAACTATTCTTACTTAATGCGAAAATTTCTCGTATTTAAGCTACACTCCGATTAAATCAATTCGTTTTCCTACTCCAATTGGTTAAATAAATGCTGAATTTTGCCGCCGACTTTATAGTAGTTACGAGGAGGTTCTAAAAACGTACTTTTCATAGACAGTGAAGGTCTTCTTGGAAATTTTATCCCCTAATCAATTCAAAAAATCGAGTCAATGCCATACGCTGAAAGTATCTCGACTTTTAAGAGGTGCGTAATGGCTATTGCCTGAGAACTGCTCCCTACAACATTGAGTCATATATTCAAATTAACACTTCATTTTTTACAAAAGCGATTAATGTGACTTTCCTTTAAAATCCTTTGCATAGCTTGACATTTATTGACTCAATAACGGTAATTTGAAACACAATGAGTGTCTTACACTTCTTGCTTTTTGCTAGTTTTCGTAGTAATTCTGCCATCATGAACCGATGTTTCTTATACAACCAACTAGTAATGCCATATCTAGATGCTTGGAGGTGGCAAAAAGAACTGCATTCTCAGCGCGTTAAAGATCCAAGTTTGGATGATGCGCTGATATTGCTAGAGCATCCTCCCGTATATACCCTAGGACGAGGAGCAAGCAACGAGTTTTTGAAATTTGAATCTACTGATAAAAATACTTATGAGGTGCATCGAGTCGAACGGGGTGGTGAAGTGACTTACCACTGTCCGGGACAATTGGTAGGGTATCCAATTTTGAATTTAGTGCGTCATCATCAAGATTTGCACTGGTACTTGCGCCAACTTGAAGAAGTGTTAATTCGCTCCTTAGCAGTTTACAAATTGCAAGGAGAACGTATACCCTCACTCACTGGTGTATGGTTGGAAGGTAAAAAAGTTGCAGCTATTGGTATAAAAGTCACTCGTTGGATTACCATGCACGGTTTTTCATTGAATGTTTGTCCTGATATGCAAGGTTTTGAACGTATTGTGCCTTGCGGTATATCCGATAAACCTGTAGCTAGTTTAGCTGAATGGGTACCCAGTATTACCAGTAATGAAATACGAATTCATGTCGCACAATGCTTTGGGGAAGTCTTTAACTTAGAATTAATTGAGCAATTTCCACAGAATATGAGTCAAGGGCTCCCTAGATAATTTTTTTTTAGGAGAAAAAATGATATTGGGTACTCGTCAAGGTTGAGAGTAATGCCAAGATTCGGATAGGATGAACCATCAATTCATTAGTAATTTTATGCACATAAAATTAGACGATAAGCTATAGATAACACGAACATCTAAATCTCCTCGATTAAATTCTGGGGAGCTCAAAAATAATGATTTTCCTCGATAACCATAGTAAATCGGGAGCATCCCGATTTTGCAAAAAGCCCTCAGACTAGAAGTCTGGGGCTAATATTTCTATAGCCGCACCCATAAGCGGGTGTCGGGTAAAATATTTATTCAAAATCGGGATGCTCCCTAGTAAATCAGCAAAAACTATCTTGTTTTTAGTCATAGCTTAAGCTCTCCTACTTTATAGACTGTTGATTGCCCTGACTACAAACATAATTTTTGAATCAATATATACCGAATTCAAACATATTTACTAATCTGTGAAAAGCCATATTTCACCTGAGTCAACCAAAAACTTCGGTTCACACGCTCCACCCCTAGTGGAATTTAACAAGCGTGACTGGAAAATCTTGGTGGAATTATTTGACAGAAAGGATAGCGACGAAATAGAAGAAGATATCATCACAAAATTAAGTTGGATGGTTCCCGAACCTGCTTGGGAAGATGAACCGTTAGACTTTCTAAAGGAATACCTATAAATTTATGACAATAAATATTGACAAATCAATTTCTTACGTAGGTGGATGTCATTGTGGTGCAGTGCGTTTCCAGGTTGTAACTAACAATCGCAAGCTTATAAAATGTAACTGTTCAATTTGTAACAAGAAGGGTTTCTTGCATTTAATAGTGCCGCAAGATCAGTTTACATTGTTAAAAGGTGAAGATAATTTAACAACTTATACTTTTAATACTGGTGTAGCTAAACACAAATTTTGTCGGCATTGCGGAATTCATTCTTTTTATACACCTCGGAGCCATCCTGACTGTATTAGTGTAAACGTACACTGTCTCGATAATGATGTCATATCCCAGTTTGAGATAGTACCTTTTGATGGTCGAAATTGGGAAGATAATATTCAAAAATTACGAAAAGATAGGAGTTAGGAGTTAGGAGTTAGGAGTTAAAAATTAAAATTTCTCCTTGTCTCCCCATCTCCCCATCTCCCAATCTCCCCCTACCCTTCGGGAACATCTTCGATGAACGTGTTGCGCCACTTGCTACGTACTGCGGGAACCTCCGCAACGCAGTGGCTTACCATCTCCCCCTCTGCGGGAATTAAGCAGTAACTTCCGACATTTGAATATTTGAGAAGATAAACTGCATTGTTGCAGGCTTTCCTTCTACTTGGGTGGAAATTACCCGTTCGTTGAGGATGAAATAATCGCCAACTTTTTCGTACTTATCTTCAAAGTCGCTTTTTCCACCTTTTTGTTCGCCGGTTTTCGGATCGTGGTATACAGAATCATAACGATGAGCAAGGTAGCCTTCGCCGGTATCGTGAGTGCTGAAAGTGTTGATGGTGACTACGATACCGTGAATATGACGGTGAACGAGCACTACTTCGCGATCGCGGATTTTGTATTTATCTCCGGAAGCCTTACCACCAACTAAAATTTCTACAGCACCATCGGAGTCGGTATCGCCAAGACTAAAAGTATTATCTTTGTGAGAGTCTTCAAATTCCCGTCTGATGCGGTGAATAGCGATTTCCCATAACTGATTATTAATTGCTTCTTTAGCTTGTTCGTCTTCTATATCGAAAACTTCCGCCTTTAGATTAGAGTAAACGCGGACATTTCCCTTAAATTCCTTACCGTCATATTTATAGGTTACATCTGCGGTATAACCGGGGAAACTCTTTTCCCAAGTGTAACGGTTATTATAAGCAGCCCGTAAAAGCTCGCGGGCGGAAGTTTGAGTAACTGTCATGCCTTTACCTTTCTCCTATCGTCTTTAATTATGTTAGCTTTTGACAGTTATTTTTGCGCTGTCTTCAATTGATTTATAAATTGTTGAGAATCTACGCAACATCTCTACATATTTTCTGCCGTAGCTTTCGCTTGCGCCAGGGATGCTTCGAGTAAAGTTTCCCCAAATTTCTTCACTTGTTCAACCAAGACTTCTCCGGCGTTTTCTGGGGAACCAGTATCGAATGGTGGTGCGGGGTTATATTCCAATAATAGTTGAATCCTTTTTGCAGTTTCTTCTCCACAAATTTGACTGACAACCACTAACCCAAAGTCAATACCGGCAGTTACACCACCACCTGTAATTCTGTTTCTATCTACCACAACTCTTTCGGTTGCAACTTCAACCCCCAATATTGCCAAATGTTCGCGAAATAGCCAATGACAACCAGCGCGATAACCTTTAAGTAAACCAGCAGCAGCGAGAATTAAAGAACCAGTACATACAGAAGTTATATATTTTGCCGTTTCAGATTGCTGTTTGAGAAATTCTAGTACTTCCGAGTCTGCCATTGTTTCTATGGTAGCCATGCCGCCACCACCGATGCAAATAACATCTAATTGTGGGCATTCATCAAAGGTTGTTGTCGGTAAAATAGTTAATCCCTCATAGCTTGTAACGGGTTCCAAATTCTTCCACAACAGATGCACGCGAGCTTCGGGAATAAAGGAAAATACTTGATGGGGTGCGGTTATATCAAGCTGAGTCATACCGGAGTAAATAACTATACCAATATGATACTTAGGTCTATCGGTCATGTTTATATTTTTCTTCTACTTGGTTATCTACTATGGTAAAAATGACCATCTTGTTTGCATAGTCCTCAACTGGGTACAGTTTGATTTAAATGGCGAATTCTCTACATAATCTATTTCACACTATAGCCACTGCAAAAAACGAGCATGAATTGCGAATGCATTTTATGGATCGTGTTGGCGAGTATTTTGGCGTACAGCGTTGGGGAATCTATATATTTAATGAAGATTCTTCCTATAAAGCGGTTGAGGTTAGCGGCATACCTAATTTTGATACTTTTGCAGAACTTTACGTACAAGTTGGTCGTAATGTTGACCCGGTATTACGTTACGTTACCGAACATCATGCACCAGCACATGAAGAAATGGTTTTAGCTCCCGGTGGTTGGAAACAATGCGAACTATATAAAAATTGTTGTGCTTATTACGACCACGAACATATAATGACGGGACCTATAGTTGGTGGAGGAAAGCTTATCGGTGCTGTTCATTTTGCTCGTGTAGGTAAAACACCTGCATTTAATTATCAAGATATTGCCGATTTAAGTGGTGTTTGTACTCATATTTCAACTTGTATGGCAACACTAAATAGTCAAAAAACTATATTTACTTCTTCTTTAAGCGATCGCCTTACACCCCGCGAAATTCAAATAGCTCAACTTGTGGCGCGGGGATTAACAAATAAACAGATTGGCGTAGAACTTTGGATTACACAAAATTCAGTCAAACAAGCTTTGAAAAGGATGTTTCGTAAGTTAGAAGTTTCCTCGCGTACCGAAATGATTGCAAAACTGCAAGATATCCTGAATTAGCCCGATTGAAGTTGTAGCTAGTAATTGGCAATTAGAAAAGCGATTATTTATCTTTATATCTTTCTA
>JBCBQE010000414.1:0-278 GCA_039820385.1 Cyanobacteria bacterium J06635_10 | reverse complement strand
ATCAGGATACATTTTGGCAATGAGTATAGAAAGATATAAAGATAAATAATCGCTTTTCTAATTGCCAATTACTTAATATGCTTTTATACTGAGACGTATTAAGATACGAATCTGTCTAATTCAAATTAGCTAATTCCTTCATCATGCCAACTGAATTAATTATTTTAATTGCTGCATTGATTGTCGCCTGGATAGTTTTTAGGGCTTTATTAGGTATATTAAAAACGGCGATTAGTACAGCAGTTGCTGTTTTTGTAATCGTCGTTATTTTAAGTTTA
>JBCBQE010000413.1:0-6186 GCA_039820385.1 Cyanobacteria bacterium J06635_10 | reverse complement strand
AAAAAACTTTTAATCACCAGTGCTATTACGTACTTAGGATTGGTATTAATTATTCCGGCTATCAATGTTTTTTATCAAGCTTTTAAGGGTGGTATTGGGGAGTTTTTCGGCTACTTGACGACTGATGATTTTATCAGCGCGGTGGGGCTGACTTTACTTATTGCTTTGATTGTGGTACCTATAAATGCTGTTTTTGGACTTTGTGCGGCGTGGGTGCTGACTCGCAATCGTTTTCCGGGAAGGGCTCTTGTGATGAGTATTTTGGATATTCCTTTTTCGGTTTCGCCGGTGGTTGTTGGTTTAATGATGGTTTTACTTTATGGGCAAAATGGCCGGTTGGGAAGTGTATTATCGGCAGTAAATTTTAAAGTTATTTTTGCTTTCCCCGGAATGGTTTTGGCTACTGCTTTTGTAACTATGCCTTTTGTGGCGCGGGAGGTAATTCCGGTTTTGGAGGAAATCGGCTCTTCTCAAGAAGAAGCTGCAAGTACTTTAGGCGCTAGTCAATGGCAAACTTTTTGGCGGGTAACTTTACCAAATATCCGCTGGGGTTTACTTTATGGTTTAATTTTAACGAATGCCAGAGCAATGGGTGAATTTGGTGCCATATCTGTCGTGTCTGGCAATATTATTCGTAAAACTCAAACTTTACCGCTGTTTGTAGAGCAAGCTTATAAGCAGTATGAAACGGAAACGGCTTTTGCTGCTGCGGTGCTACTTGCTTGTTTGGGATTTATTACCCTGGTTTTAAAAGAAATTTTGGAACGTAAGACTACAGTGAACAGTCAACAGTGAGCAGTGAACAATTATCAATTATCAATTATCAATGAACGACGGACGGTTATCAGGCGTATAGCGGGGGACTTAAACCCAATGTTCGCCCTTTATAACTGTCATGGTACTGCTCACTGTTCACTGATATGGGATGGGTTGAAAGCTAATGGATTATTTATATTTCTTATACTTTATTCCCCATCCTTTGTTTAATTCTTAATTGTGCAAGGAGTAATTAGTTAATATTTGATTAAGTAATTTTGGATTTTAGATTAGTTATTTAAATCTAAAACCCAAAATCCTCAGTATAAATTTGACAGGTTTATGCCATTTGATTCTCAATCGCCCAGCGAGCTAATTCAGTGCGATTGTGGAGGTTGGTTTTACCCAACATATTGGAGACGTGGCTTTCAACAGTACGCTGGGAGACGTTTAATTCTTCAGCGATTTCTCTGTTAGCCATACCTCTGGCTACAAATTGCACTACTTTTAATTCTGTTGGGGTTAGTTGGACATCAAAGGGTACTTGGATGCGAGAGCCATTTTCGCCTCCTTTGGCTTGATGTTCTTTCCAACGAATAGTTTGTTTGAGCGAGGATTCAACTTGGGCTACGAGTTCTTCTGGTTCAAAGGGCTTGACCATATATACATCAGCACCTTTATTCAAACCTTTAACTCTGTCTGCGCTTTGTCCCTTTGCAGAAAGGAAGAGAACTGGTATCCAACTGGTGCGTTCTTTGTCTCGGACTTGCTCTACAAAGGTGTAACCGTCCATTTCCGGCATCATCACGTCACAAATAATCATGTCTGGAATGTCTGACTCTAATATTTCCAGAGCTTCTCGACCATTTTCAGCCGTGACGACTTCATATCCCCGGAATTCCAAATAGTCCTTAACCAGCAAGATGAGGTTGGGGTCATCATCTATGAGCAGTAAGCGTTTGTGATCTTTCATGCTGGGTTCTTTCATAGCAGTGGCACTTGTCGCGCTTCGTTCCATCAAGGTCTTGAATAGTTTTCCTAATTGGTGGATGATTGAGATGTTGTCCCTTTTTTCCCACTTACCTTGCGATAGATTAGTGGAACTCTCGTTTGGAGTTATCCCCTCCTCCATTGAGATTTTGCTGTCAACTTCAAGAGCTACAGTAAGGATACGTAGAGCAATAGTATTTATAATGCGCTATTATATATCGCTTTGAAAGGTGCGGGCTGTCTAACATTCCATTAAATAATAATCCTAAAGGTTCACTTCGGGGAGTATTGGGCAAACATACCTCTTGTCAAAATAACCCGCGCCTATTCTTATTTTTTTTGCTCTTACGTATCCAGCTCGATGCTATCCTCCCTTTCTGCTAATTTTGATTGTTTATAGCGGGATGTCTTTGGGCAAGGAATGAACAAAAAAGTAGGGAATAGCAAACGTATGTTAAGCAATTAGAAGCGGTCGGTTAGGACGCATTCAATTACTTGAGGGATAAAGGAGTAAAGACTAAAAACCAACGGGGTAGATTACCATTATTGGTTTATTACAACCGCTCCCGCAAGTCGTTAGTTTTTTTTTCTTAGATACTGCCGCCAGTTCTTCCACTTGTACAGAGTCCATTTTGAGCTTAAATAGTCACTTTTTCAAGTATTTCTAAAAGTAAAACTAGCTTTACTTATCAGCAACATCTAGAAATTGAAGCTAAAACCCATAGAAATGCACGTTGTTGAATTTTTGACAACCCTAAGCTTTCTATACAATTATTAAGCGCTTTGTAGGGTCTAGGTCTAGTAGTTTTTGGTACTTGAATGCTCAAATGAAACACTGCATCATCGCTCATAAAAAGGCTTCCTTTTTACAGTTCTATAACAATTTCTTGGCTTTGCAAATAATCGCAGACCATATCAAACTATTCTTCGTCTATTGCATAAAACCTGAAACTCCTACGGAAATTGAGTATTTATACTTAAGTGAAGCTACTTTTAATCTCTAAGTTCGGGAAACCGTACTAGGAGAAATATTGCCATCAATGGCCAAGCTTAGCTAAATTAGCACTCAGGAGTCGAGAGTGCTAAAGAGGCAAATTAGTTATGGCAGCTGTATCTCTAAGCGTTTCAACAGTAAAACCCTTGGGCGATCGCGTTTTTGTGAAAGTAAACGCATCGGAAGAAAAGACCGCTGGCGGTCTGTATTTGCCCGATACTGCAAAGGAAAAGCCTCAGGTAGGTGAAGTAGTAGCGGTAGGCGACGGTAAGATGAAGGATGACGGTGGTCGTCAGTCTGTGGATGTAAAGGTAGGAGACAAAGTACTTTACTCCAAGTATGCTGGCACCGATATTAAGTTGGGTACCGACGAATATGTGCTGCTTTCTGAGAAAGATATTCTCGCGATTGTTAGTTAGTTAGTTAGTGGTTAGTTGTTAGTTGTTAGTTGAGGGCAACTAGTAATTAAAAACTAACGAGCAATAAATAACAACATTTTTTAAAGAAAGTAAAGCAAAAGGTACAAGCAGGTAACTATGGCTAAGCGGATTATTTACAACGAAAACGCTCGCCGTGCTTTAGAAAAAGGCATGGACATCTTGGCTGAGGCTGTGGGTGTAACCCTAGGTCCAAAAGGTCGTAACGTAGTATTAGAGAAGAAATTTGGCGCACCTCAGATTGTTAATGATGGTGTAACGATTGCTAAAGAAATTGAATTAGAAGACCATGTAGAAAACACTGGCGTATCTTTGATTCGTCAAGCTGCTTCCAAGACTAATGACGCTGCTGGTGATGGAACCACCACTGCGACTGTTTTGGCCCACGCAATGGTTAAAGAAGGTTTAAGGAACGTTGCAGCTGGGGCTAATGCGATTTCCTTGAAGCGCGGCATTGACAAAGCATCTGCCTTTTTGGTAGGAAAAATTGCTGACCAAGCTCGTCCTGTAGAAGATTCTAAAGCTATTGCTCAAGTTGGTGCAATCAGTGCTGGTAACGACGAAGAAGTTGGCCAAATGATTGCTCAAGCAATGGATAAGGTTGGTAAAGAAGGTGTGATTTCCTTGGAAGAAGGGAAGTCCATGTTTACCGAGTTAGAAATAACAGAAGGGATGCGCTTTGACAAGGGCTACATCTCCCCTTATTTTGCCACCGATCCCGAGCGCATGGAAGCGAATCTCGATGAGCCTTTTATCTTGCTCACCGATAAGAAAATTGCTTTAGTACAGGATTTAGTACCCGTTTTAGAACAGGTAGCTCGTGCTGGCAAACCTTTAGTTATTATCGCTGAAGATATCGAGAAAGAAGCTTTGGCTACCTTGGTTGTCAACCGTTTGCGCGGCGTATTGAACGTTGCTGCGGTTAAGGCACCTGGATTTGGCGATCGCCGTAAAGCAATGTTGGAAGATATTGCCATCTTGACTGGTGGACAATTAGTCACTGAAGATGCTGGTTTGAAACTAGATGCCACCAAGATCGATATGCTTGGTAAAGCTCGCCGCATCACCATCACCAAAGACAACACCACCATTGTTGCTGAAGGCAACGAAGAAGCAGTTAAGTCTCGCTGCGAGCAAATTCGCCGCCAAATGGACGAAACCGAATCTTCCTACGATAAAGAAAAGTTACAAGAGCGTTTGGCGAAATTATCCGGCGGTGTAGCTGTTGTGAAAGTGGGTGCAGCTACTGAAACCGAGATGAAGGATAAGAAGCTGCGTCTCGAAGATGCTATCAACGCTACTAAAGCTGCTGTAGAAGAAGGTATCGTTCCTGGTGGTGGTACAACATTGGCTCACCTTGCTCCTCAATTGGAAGAGTGGGCATCGGGCAACCTCAAAGGCGAAGAATTAATTGGTGCGTTGATTGTAGCTCGTGCTTTACCCGCGCCTTTAATGCGGATTGCTGAAAATGCCGGACAAAATGGTGCGGTAATTTCCGAGCGCGTTAAAGAGAAGGAATTTAACACCGGCTATAACGCAGCAACTAACGAATTCGGTGATATGTTCAACGCTGGAATTGTAGATCCCGCGAAAGTAACACGCTCCGCACTACAAAATGCAGCTTCTATCGCTGGCATGGTGTTGACAACCGAATGTATCGTTGTTGACAAGCCAGAGCCTAAGGAAGGTGCTGGTGCTGGCGCTGGTGCTGGTATGGGCGACTTCGATTACTAAGTCGAGAAAAGCTTACTGACACGTTAATACACCTTATTCTAAACAGCTGTCTCTTGGAGGCGGCTGTTTTTTCAGTTAACAGTGAACAGTGAACAGTGAGCAGTCAACAGTCAACAGTTAAGAGTGAGCAGTTAGTAATTTTCTTTAAATAATTTGTTGTTTTGTAAAGATGGGGAATCAAATAGGAATGCATATTGATTGGTGGAATAAATTATGGTTTCTGTTTTTGCAACCATGAGATAAAAATCAGTTAACAGTGAACAGTGAGTAGTTAGTAATTTTCTTTAAATAATTTGTTGTTTTGTGAAGAGGGGCTTTAAATTCAATGCATGTTTTGGGATGGGATAAATAATGGTTTCTTTTTTTGCAACCATGAGATAAAAATATAAGAAATAATCACAGTGAAAGAAAGTTAATTTTCTTTTTTACAGATTATGCTTAATAGTATTTATGTATTCTTATAAGGTAAGCTTATTTTATAGATACTGTTGATGTTATAAAATTAAGCTCTAAATATGGGTTTAATTCCCCGGCAACCTACGGTGAAAGAATTGAGTTGGGGTTTAAATCCCCATCTCAATTCCAGCCAACTTCGGCTCTTCCTTCTTCCTTCTTCCTTCGATTTAAGCTTTACCCATGTCAGCATTGATACATGCTTTAGAAGCCTTCTTGCGGTTGAAGGTAAAATAACTAATAATTCGGAAACATATTACTTTATTCCTCACTCAGCAAATCAATCGCTTCTTCACACCAAGCAATCCGATTACTTTCGTAACGAATACCGCAACGCAAGGTTAAATAAATACATTTTTCTTCATAAGATAATTGAGAAATGTCAGGAAATTTTTGCTGCTCTATTTCTTTGTAAACTGATAACTGCTGGGAGTGAATTTGACGATGGCGTTCAATTTCTTGCAGAATAACCGATTTAGAAACTAATTTAGCTGCAATTACTTTAACTAGCAACTCTTCACGAATCGCCATCGGCTCTGTTGGTTGTAATAGCCAGGTTTTAAGTTTTTCTATGCCAACTTCGGTAACTCGATAGAGCTTTTTATTGGGCCGATTTTCTTGAGGTATCAATTCTGACGTAATCGCGCCGTCTTTTTCTAATTTTCCTAGTTCTCTATATATCTGTTGTTGGCTTGCTTGCCAATAGTATTTACTGGTTTGAGAAAATTTCTTCCATAAATCGTAACCGCTGTAGGATTCCGAACCTAGTGTCGCCAAAATTGTATGCGCTAATGACATTTTCAGTGAACAGTGAGCAGTGAG
>JBCBQE010000412.1:0-6187 GCA_039820385.1 Cyanobacteria bacterium J06635_10 | reverse complement strand
GACCATCCGAAAGAATACGGTATTTTGGCAGTTCCCTTAGAAGAAGTATCCTTAAGTCAAATCACTCAAGCTGATTTTGAAGTTTTAAGAAGCAATGATTCCACCCGATTAATACCCAAGGCTGCGGGACAAGAATTTATTCAACTTGCAGAAAACTGGATCGAGAAATTTTCTATTTTCCCCAGTGTTGTCAATGCTTCAACAATTTTTGATACTTCGGTTGCATATACTTGGGATGATGCTTCAGTTTTACACACTTGGGAGAGAGTATCAGAAAAATTAGGACATTTGCACAGAGATTTTCTGCGCTATCTTCATCAATTAGAACAAGACGAACATGAACAAAAACTTGCTCAATTTCAAGCTAGAGAAAAACTTAATCATCGAGTTACTGTTAACGCACTAGATGAACTAGCTTCTATCTTAAAACGTCAAAATCAAAGCTTTACTGAAGAAGACAGCGAGCTATTAATGGCTTCTGGTGCGGTGGGAAGGGCTTTAGGAATTACGATTCTACCTCCAGCTAGGTCAGAAGACATCCACCGTCTTAAAGAGCCGATAGAGGCTATTGCAAGGGCTTCTCGCGTGAGGATGCGTCGCGTTATCCTCACCCCTAATTGGTGGAAAAAAGATGCTGGCCCTCTTGTGGGTTATGTTGGTGAAGAAAAACGTCCTGTAGCGCTACTACCTGTAGGAAGTACAAATTACCAGATATTCGATCCAGCAAATCGCCAACGAACCCCTGCAGCGAAATTTCTTCAAGAACATGAATTAGAACCCATAGCTTATATGTTTTATCGCTCTTTACCCGATAAAGCATTAAAAGCCATAGAACTAATTCAGTTTGCAGTTAGAGGTAGACTCAAAGATATAATTGTGGTCATTATCGCAGGAGTTACTGGCACCTTATTAGGTATGTTAACTCCCCAAGCTACAGGTATTATTATTGACAAGGCTATTCCTGATGCCGATCGGGGATTATTACTGCAAATTAGTTTAGGGTTATTAGCTGCAAGTTTTGGCACTGCAATATTTCAACTCACACAGAGTTTTGCCTCATTAAGATTAGAAACTAGTTCGGATGCTCAGACACAGGGTGCTGTCTGGGATAAGTTATTAAAATTACGAATGTCATTTTT
The DNA here is from genome assembly GCA_039820385.1 of Cyanobacteria bacterium J06635_10. Lineage (GTDB taxonomy): Bacteria > Cyanobacteriota > Cyanobacteriia > Cyanobacteriales > Nostocaceae > Rivularia. The sequence continues at coordinate 5,048 of JBCBQE010000412.1, read as the reverse complement.
TCGTGCTTACTCCATCGGCGATTTGCAATCACGTGTTTCAGCGATTCGTCAGATACGTCAGTACCTGGGTAGTAGTACTCTACAAACCATCGTTACTAGCTTCTTTTCATTATTAAATTTAGCTTTATTGTTTTTCTATAGTGTTAAATTAGCCCTAGTAGCCTTGGGTGTAGCAATAGTATCGATAATAATTACTACTGTGTCTGGTATACTAACTCGCCGTAAACTACGCCCTTTAGAAGAAATACAAGGCGATATTTCTGGCTTGATGGTGCAGTTAATTGGTGGGGTTTCTAAATTAAGGATTTCCGGTGCAGAAAATCGGGCTTTTGCTTATTGGTCTAAAAAATATACTAAACAACTAAAGCTGATGTTAAGCTCTCAGTTGATAGAAGATTTAGTTGCTTTATTTAATATCCTAATTCCAACTGTTGCTTCTATGATTATTTTTGCTTTATCGGCTGACTTATTATTTAAGCCTAATCCAGCTAATCAGGGAGCGACACCTTTTACTGCTGGTACTTTCCTCGCCTTTAATTCTGCTTTTGGAACATTTATGGGTGGCGTTATTGGTTTAAGTAATACAATTATCTCGGTTTTAGAAGTAGTAGTTTTATGGGATCGTGCCAAACCAATTATTATGGCTACCCCAGAGATAGATTTAAATAAAGCCGATCCAGGAAAACTAGCTGGAAAAGTAGAGTTAGAACACGTATCTTTCCGTTATCGAGAAGATGGCCCCTTGATTTTGGATGATGTAAGTATTAAAGCAGAAGCTGGGGAATTCATTGCATTTGTTGGCCCCAGTGGTAGTGGTAAATCTACCATTATTCGCTTGTTGTTGGGATTTGATGCGCCGGAAATCGGAACTATTTACTATGATGGCCAAGATTTGTCTGGACTAGATATATCGGCTATCCGTCGCCAGTTAGGTGTAGTATTGCAAAATGGACGAATTAACAGTGCTTCTATATTTGAGAATATCTCTGGTGGAGCCTTAATTACCATGGATGAAGCTTGGGATGCAGCACGAATGGCGGGATTTGCAGAAGATATTGAGGGAATGCCAATGGGGATGCATACCGTAATTTCCGAAGGTGGTACCAATCTCTCTGGAGGGCAGCGCCAACGAATGCTAATTGCCCGCTCTTTGGTATTGAAACCGAAAATTTTGATATTTGATGAAGCCACATCTGCTTTAGATAACCGCACCCAAGCAATTGTCAGTGAAAGTTTAGATCAGTTGCAAGTGACTCGAATTGTCATTGCTCACCGTCTGAGTACTATTCGCAATGCCGATCGCATTTATGTAATTGAAGCTGGTAGGGTATTACAAAAGGGTAATTTCGAGCAATTGTCGCAACAGAATGGTCTATTTGCTAATCTTATGGCTAGACAGATGGTTTAATGGTTATAAACACTTAAAATTTCCATAGTTTGGGGGAAAATACAGAAAATTGAATTTAAAGTGTTACTTTCAGTAAATTTCTGGGAACTATGAATTTGTATGCTTGAAAACCTTTGAGTTCACCTGACGCAATGCTAGCAATTCAACCCCCAAAACTGGATTCTTACTTATACGGCTTAGTCGCTAAAGCTAGTTTTTTAACTGAGCGCCTCAATCAAGTAGTAATTCCTACTGAATCTAACTCCGATAACTCTATAATCGATTCTCGTCTGGAATTCTGGTGTCAGGTTGTTGCTCAAGGGAATGAAAAGCAGTTTCAGCGTCGATTAGCTGCTGATGGTTTAGATATAGAGAAACTACGTACTCTGTTGGGAGATGTAGAATATCCCGCCTCTCAACCTCTACCTCCTTGGGCGCAAACTTTGAAATTAGTTATGCAATCTGCCGAAGATTCCCCTAACATCAGCTTATCTAGCGAATCATCAGAAAACCCAATCCCCTTTGAACCCTTTTATCAACTTTTTATACAAGTTGCTCAAAATCAACTTTTATCCCGCGTACAGTTAAATCTATTCAGTGAAAACGCGCAAAATATTTTATGGAAAAGTTTACTAGAGCGCTTACAAAATATCGCAACTAAAACCCTGTTCGCAGAATTTTCTGAATTTCGCTCCTCTGGTAACTCCCTTCAGGATTTCTTGTTAATTCAGGTGCAAGGTAAAAATAGTCAGGAAAAATACCATGGCTTCTTGCAAAATTTATTTCAAGATGGTTTACGTAGTTTATTTGATAAATATCCGGTTCTTGGAAGGCTTTTAGCTACTGCAATTGATTTTTGGGTAGATGCAACTGTAGAACTGATTAATCGTCTCCAAACAGATTGGAAAGCAATAGAAGAATTATTTTCACCACAAAAGGCTTTGCAACAGATAGTTGATCTCAAAGCCAATTTATCAGACTTACATAATCAAGGACGCTCTGCTATTTCCTTGACTTTTGATACTGGATTGAAATTGGTATATAAGCCCAAAGATATGGAAATGGAATTGGCTTATAACCAAATAATTTCCTGGTGCAACGAACATGGTAGTCCTTTACCTTTACAGACTTTTACCGTTATGCATCAGGGAAAATACGGATGGGTAGAGTTTGTCAATCAAAATGATTGCACTGATGAAAATGCAGCCGATCGCTATTACCAGAGAGCCGGAATGATTTTGGCTGTAATGCATTTGCTCTTAGGCACGGATTGTCATTACGAAAACTTAATTGCCAGTGGCGAACAGCCAGTATTAATAGACTTAGAAACCTTGCTGACTCACGAGACAAAAGTATCCTATAAATTAAACCCTGAAACTCCTAAATCGGCATTTCAAGTTGTCCAACAGCAGTTAGAAAAATCTCTGATTCGGACAATGTTACTCCCACAGAGGGGTTTAATGCCCAACGATTCTATTGGTATTGATTTGAGTGGGTTTGGAGGAGTAGAAGAATATCAGAACCTGGTATCAAAAGTAAACCATGTTAACACCGATGGCATGAATATCGGTTATGAAGCTGTCAATGTTGAAGGCAATCCTAACACTCCTAAACTTAATGGAGTGGCTTTATCACCTCTTGCTCATCTGGAAAGTTTAGTCAGCGGTTTTGAGCAAATGTATTGCTTTTTCCAGAACCAAAAATCAGCTTTATTAAAACCAGATAGTCCTTTAATGGGGCTAGCCAACCAAACAGTGCGCTATGTTTTCCGAGCAACTCACATTTATCATTCGATCGTTCAAAATAGTTATTCTCCAGAATACTTAGACTCAGGTATCAAACGCAGCTTGGGTTTGGAAGTTTTGGCACGTGCTTTTGTGGCTAATGAGACGATGTTAGAAAGAACAGCCATTTTAAATGCAGAGCGTCAAGCAGCAGAAGATGGAGATATTCCCTTTTTTACACCGAATACCAGCGAATCCGATTTGCCTTTACCAACTGGGGAAGTAATAACTAATGTGTTCGTACAACCTAGTTTTACGGCAATGCTTACCCAAATTCAACAGTTAAGTGAAGCCGATTTAGCTCGACAAGTCAGTGTAATTCGCGGAACTTTTGCAGCTCGGTTTACAGAGGAGCCAAAACTACCTGAAAATTCTGTGGCTGCCATTGATTCTAGTACTCCCCACGCTTCCCCTGCTCTCTTTGTGCAGCAAGCAGTAGATTTAGCAAATCAACTTAAACAAACAGCAATTATTGGTGAGGATGGTAGCGTTACTTGGTTGGGTTTTGGCTATAAAACTACAACAGAAGGGTTCCTTTTTCAGCCTTTGGGAGAGAATTTATACGATGGAAATTGTGGGGTTGCAGTCTTTTTAGCAGCTTTAGCAAACATTACTGGAGACTCACAATGGAGAGATTTAGCAAATAGCGCCTTACAACCTCTCTTAAGGCGGCAGCAAACAAACACGCCAGAAGAATTAGCAAAATTTGCTCGAAGCACCGGTATTGGTGGGGCTACGGGTTTAGCCTCAATTGCTTACAGTTTAGTACATATCGGTAAGTTTTTGGCTGATAGTACCTTGTTGACGACTGCCAAAAAAATAGCTTTACTAATTACTCCACGATTGATTACCTCAGAAAATCATTTTGAACTCTCCCGAGGTGTTGCAGGAACAATTTTAGGGCTGTTGGCAGTTTACAAAGCTAATCCAGAAGAAAAAAGCCTGTTAAATTTAGCGATTAACTGTGGAGAATATCTACTGGAGCAAAAAAATTCCATAGATGACTACAACAACACCTCGAATCAAACCCTGTTAACAGGTTTCTCCTGCGGTGCAGCCGGAATCGCTTATGCTTTATTACAGTTATGGCAAGTTACCGCACGTGAAGAATTTTTACAAATAGCCCAAGAGGCGATCGCTTTTGAACGCAATTATTTTTGTCGAGAAGCTGGCAATTGGCAAGACTTACGTGCAGAAAATACTCAGTATCAAGTTAATTGGTCCCATGGTGCCCCTGGTATTGCTTTAGCACGCATGGGAGGCTTATCTATACTAAAGACTCCAGAAATCTGTGAAGAAATTAATATCGCCCTAGAAACTACGCAAAAATACGGAATTTGGGGTGTAGATAATCTCGCTTGGGGTAATTTTGGACGCATCGAAACTTTACTAGTTGCCGCTCAAACTCTTAACCGTCCCGAATTATTACAAATTAGCAGAAATTGGGGTATGCAATTAGTAGAGAAAGCCCAAGAAAAAGGTGATTACACTCTTTATTCCAATATACCCATATGTGTATCTAACCCTGGATTTTTTCACGGTATAAGCGGTATTGGCTATCAACTCTTACGTCTTGCTCATCCAGATTTACCATCTGTGTTAAGTTTTGAATTTTAATCTTTCTAGTACTCAACCACATTAATTATGATGGTTTTGTTTGTTTACCGACGTAATGTAGAGACGTTATATATAACGTCTTCACACCCTTGGGAAAACCCGACTACCCAGAATTTATGAAATACACTACTAGTACGCCACCACATTAATTATGATGGGTGTAGAGACGTAGCACTGCTACGTCTCCAGACGTTTGGAAGAAAACGAACCCGTCAAATCTAATGGGACAAACCACTAGTACGCCACCATCATAATTAATG
>JBCBQE010000411.1:0-6222 GCA_039820385.1 Cyanobacteria bacterium J06635_10 | reverse complement strand
ACCGTAAACAAACGTTACGAAGTGCGTCTTCAGACCACGTAGTAACAACCGTTTAGAATTCCAGCGTTTTCAAACCTGGGAGAAGTCAAAAAGCTTCTAAATGTAGTTGTATTATGACAAATACTATTAGTCGGCTACCAATTAACCAAAAATTTATCTAACCTTTCTTGTTGTTGGTTGATATAGGCATCTGTTTCTTTTAACAGAGCCTGTAAATTACCTTCCCGAGCATCATCAATGTTCAGTAAAGATTCCTTAAGGGGTAACTGCAAACGAATATAGTTTGATTCATTACCAATTATTTGTTCGGCAACATATCGATGTACATCAGGGGGTGCATCCATAAATACATCCGCAATATGCAAACCCCATTGAATAAGTCCCCAACCTCGAACTTGTTCCCAGGGAATAGAAGATGCTGGATCGCCAGTACCAATAGATATGATTTTAATTTGGTCTATCACATTTGCTGCAGATTGATTCGATGACTGACGTAATAGTTTGATACCCTCTGCTAAAGCACACGAAACAGGGTTATTGGCGCAAACTCCTCCATCAATCAAAGAATACTCTTGTCCATTTTTTTCAATTTTATGGGCAGGAAAATAAGTAGGGGCTGAAGCAGAGCAAAGGCAAATTTCCCACACTGGTACATCGGAATACCAGCGATCGTGACACCAGCTTTTAAATATGACAGGATTACGGCTTTGTGTATCGTAGCTAGGAATTAAAACTTTCAGGCAATCCATTGCTCCTTCAGAATTAGTCACTATATCACAAAGTTTTCGATCTCCAAATTGTTCCTGAAGTACAGATATTAAGCCTTCATCTGAAAATTTAGGGGCAGAAATACCATATTTTAAAATTAATGATAATCGTTTGAGAGAAAATAAATTTTGGTAAGGAAATATTTTTAAACCTTTATCTTTATATAGATTGAGCAATTCTTCAGGGCTTTTCTCCAGTGCAATTCCGGCAGCCAATATAGATCCCGTTGAGGTACCAGCTATTAGATCGAAGTGTTCTTTTAAAGGGCTACCTAATTTCTGCTCCACCTTCTGAAGAATACGAGCGGGCATCACACCTCTAATACCACCACCGTCTAAGCATAAAATGCGAAAGGTCATAATATTTTCCCCAAAGCAAAAATTATTGGAATTTAACTAAATATTAACCTCATATTGTTACATAACCAACATTGAGCACCCCAACTGTCACAAGGCATTTTTACTGAGTATTTTTCTATAAAAAAGCGGGGTGAAAAGCGATCGCCTTTCACCCCAATTTTTTTATAATTATTTTTATTTAGAGTTAATTTTACATCCAAGCTTCAACTTCAAAACCCGCTTGTCACATCTTGAGGTATTAACTAGTAAATCAGCGATTTTTCCAATGGCGATCCTGTTTCTCTTGTTGGTTCTTATATTGTGAAATAATAAGTAATAATCGCTTATATCACAGATAATATTGAACATTACTTATAACTCTGCTGCGTTTATTGGGTAGTGCTGCTTTGAGATAAAAAGCCGTTTGATTATGTAAAATACTCTGCCACCAATGTTGGGTGACGAAAACTGGAATTACAACTGTAGTAAATATTCCTGGGTGTTTTAATTCAAAATTGTTCACAAATTCGCTTATCGGTGCGACTACCTGACGATAGGGAGAATCTAAAATTATCAAAGGAATATCGGTTTTTAATTCTTGCCACTGTTTTTGTAAAGCTGTTCTATCTGTATCGCCAATATCAACGTGAATCGCAATGATTTCATCCCCAATCCTCATAGCATAATCTAATGCTTCCATAGTTCCCCGATGCAGTTGTCCAACTAATACTATTGCAGGATGGGTGAATCGATCTGTTTTGGAAATAAACGAATCGCGATTCGGTTCAATTGCTTCAATACTTAAGCTTTCCTTAAATGTCTGATAATGACGGTTGATGCTCAAAAATAAGTAGACAATCCCAGGAATTGCCAGTACAACTATCCAAGCACCTTGAGCAAATTTAGTAGCAACAATTACCATTAATACTAGTGCCGTCATCACCGCACCAATACCATTAATAATTGCACTTACTTGCCATCCGCTAGTTTTTTTGTTGAACCAGTGACGTACCATGCCGGTTTGAGACAGAGTGAACGATGTAAAAACACCGACAGCATAAAGAGGAATAATCGCGTTAGTTTGTCCCCGGAAAATTATGATTAGTATTGCAGCACAAGCACTCAGGAGCATGATGCCGTTGGAGTAGACAAGGCGCGAGCCTAACAATAACAATTGTCTTGGTAAAAATCTGTCTTGCGCCAAAAAATAGGACAACCGGGGAAAATCAGCAAAGCTGGTATTTGCTGCCAGCATTAATATGATTAGGGTGCTTATTTGTAGAAAGTAGTAAAAAACACCATTGCCGAAAATCTGCCTTCCCAACAGTGAAAGTACCGTTTGTCCTTCTTGCGGTACGATTTGATAGACGTAGGCAAGATAAGTAATCCCCAAAAACATCGTCGCTAAAATGCCGATCATATATAGTAAAGTACGACGGGCATTTTGCCACTCTGGAGACTTAAATACCATCACACCATTAGAAATTGCCTCCACTCCAGTTAAAGCAGTACAACCCGCAGCAAAAGCACGGCACAGCAGAAACAAATTTAAAGGTACAGTAGTAGCTACAGTTGTTGGAACGATCGCAATTTGTCCTGTAGCTTGTCGAAAAATACCACAGATAATTAGAGCTAAAATAGTGACGATAAAAGTATAAGTCGGTATTGTAAATAATTGACCATTTGAGCGCAATCCCCGTAAATTTGCGACCATTAATAAAAAAACTAGTAGCAAACACAACTCTACTGTGAATGGTTGTAAAACCGGAATAGCTGAAGTTAGAGCTGCAATTCCTGCTGAAACGCTCACAGTTACAGTCAGAATATAGTCAATCATTAACGAAGCAGCTGCAATCAAACCTGGATAAAGACCAAGATTTTCTCGCGCTACGGTGTAAGCACCACCACCCGACGGGTAAGCGCGGATAGTTTGACGATAAGAAAGGGCAATGACAATAAGTAATAAGGTAATACCCAAAGCGATGGGTAAGGATAACCCTAGTACCCCACTTCCTACTAATACTAAGACTAGAAGAATTTCCTCTGTTGCATAAGCTACTGAAGATAAAGCATCAGAAGACAAAATCGCCAAAGCACCAGCATTCGTTAAACGTTCCTCTTCAAAAGCGCTAGTCGGTAAAGGTTTTCCCACCAAATACCGCCATATCCTTTTATCTGATTCGATCATTTGCACTGTGTGACTGGCTTTACCCAATCTCTACCCTGTTAAATTGCACCTCTCAATATAAACCCTGACATCACAAAAATAGAGTTAAAAAAACTACATTGTTTTACTGATTTTCATAGAAAATCAATCAATTTACGGTTAGTACATAGTATTCAAATAATCAATTGTTTTTAGTGCAATTACTGATGCCAATATTCCACTTTTCGATTTTGTTCGTACGTCAATTTAGCGCTTTTCGGTTAAGTAGAATACAAAGTATATTGTTGATGTTAATTAATTTATGAAATTATTTTGGTAATTGAGCAAAGCCTAACCTATTAGTCTACCAAGAGAACTTAGCCTATATGAAAAAAGTTTTTTCTCCCCCCTCTTCCCCCTCTCCCCCTCTTCCCCCTCTCTCCCTATTACAGCTTGGGTAAATTTGCTTCCAAGCCTTATTACTACTCACTACTCCCTCCCAAATGGGATTATAACTTTCAACACTCACCTACTTGTGTTATATCAAACTTTAAGAAAGTCCCAAATCCTCATCTAAACCCAGCATAATATTTAAATTCTGTACCGCTGCACCAGAAGCACCTTTTCCTAAATTATCCAATCGCGCTACTAATAAAGCTTCTTTCGTCTCATCATTGGCAAACACAAATACTTGTACTGAGTTAGTATCATTCGCTGCTTGTGATTCAAGAAACTTACCTTTCCGTAGAGAACTTTCATCATTCAAAGATGCAACAGAAATGTATTTTTCGTTTTGATAATATTCTTCGAGTATTTGATGAATTAATTTACCACTAGGCTTATTTTGCAGCGCGTGCAAAGGTAAGGGAATTTGTACCAACATACCTTTTTCAAAATTACCCACAGACGGAACAAACAACGGTGGAGATTGTAAACCCGAATGCTTGTGCATTTCTTTGACGTGTTTGTGCCCGAAGGTTAAACCATAGATACCGTAAGCATAATTATTTGCTTGTTCCCCAGAAATGATTTGATATTCCTCCATCAGTTTTCTTCCTCCCCCCGAATACCCGGAAATGGCATTAATCGTCAGCGGAAAATAATTCGGGATAATGCCAGCGGCCACTAAAGGGCGCACGCAGGCTAAAAAACCCGTAGGATAACATCCAGGGTTACTGACTCGTTTAGCGTTATTAATTTCTTCTCTACGTTTCTCTTCTAATTCGGGAAAGCCATATACCCAGCCATTAGCAACGCGATGAGCAGAACTTGCATCAAGTATTTTTACCTTAGGGTTCGTGACAAAACTTACGGCTTCCCTAGCTGCATCATCGGGTAAACAGAGAATAGCAACGTCAGCGGAGTTGATGAAGTGCGATCGCGCTTGAGCGTCTTTGCGTTTTTCTTGGGGTATGCTGGCAATTTCAAGATCGTCGCGCTGGTTTAAACGCGAGTGAATTTGCAACCCTGTAGTACCTTCTGCGCCATCGATAAAAACAGTCGGTTTACCCATAATTTCGTGCCTTTTCAGAAAAACTTGCAGATGCTTTTATATTTTCTCACCAATGGTTACTTCCTGGGTAAAAACCATTGAATCATTTATCTAAAAAATTCAAGTACTAAAGGGTTGAGCAATTTCGCTGATAACAAATTTATAAAACATAATTCCTATAATTTTATTTTTTTTTAATTTTTTTCACATAATTATTGTTGCTGAAACTACCGATATTTCAAACTTTAAAGATAATTTTGTTATTACTTATTTTTGAAAACAAGAAAAAAACAAGGATATTAGATATTCGATTTTTTTATATTCAAAAAAAACCGATAATTCATGAATTAGCATGTGAATGGATTCGCAATAAACCTATTCATAACTCAATCGGAGGACTAAAAATGGATGATGTAATTATGGCTCCAGTTCTAGAAGAAATATCTGAAGAAAGACAAGGTGAGTCTTCAAAATTAGAGTCTTTTGTAGTAGGTAGCTTTATCAATAACGGTAGTTTTGAAGGAACTTCTTTCGAAACAGGAACTTTCAATAATTGGCGAACTATTGGTGATACCAGCATCGAGACAAAAGAAATTGGCATCGCTCCTACTGACGGAGAATCCCAAGCTTTAATTACTACTGGTTTTAGCGATTCTGGTGGTTCTGTTGAAGAATCAGATTTATCAGAATTTCTAAATTTACCATCTTCTTCTCTCGATGCGATACTTGGTGGAGATGCAACAGAAGGTTCGGGAATCAAACAAACATTTACCGCACAAGCTGGCGATATTTTAGAGTTTGACTATACCCTTCTTACTAATGAAGGTACGCCATCCCCAACTTTCAATGACTCAGCTTTCCTATCTCTTGGCAGTTTTGTTCTAGAATTAGGTGATACATCCGATCCAACTTTTTCTGATAAATCTGTAGAAGGATTTTCAGAAGCAACAGATACTAAAACTTTAGCAATCGCAATTTCTCAAGCCGGAACATACGATTTAGGCTTTGGAGTTGTAGATTTAACTGATACTATTGTCGATTCTGGATTATTGATTGACGATGTGAAGCTAACTTCAGCAGGAGGAATTGGTACTTTTTCTGACGCACCTGCTACAGATGGTGCCGCTGCTGTTGATTTCACTTTTACAGGTGATAGTTTTGAAGCCGCTCCCAGTTCAGAGCGATAATTAAATTAGCCAAGGTTTGTTTTTAGTGATTCTCCTGTAGAGTCGCATATACCAACAATTTTTTGAAACCCGGTTTTTTTCTAGGCAGCAGAAAACCTGCTCCCAACCACACAAACCGGGTTTATTTGCATGACATATTTTATAAATTGAATTCGGAAACTGTGGTGCAAAAAAAATAGGCTTCGCGGTAGCCATAATAGTATGACGATTAAACGAAGGTTTGAGCGGAAGAAGGAAGAAGTTTGGAATATCTATGGGGGTTTAATTCCCCACCGCTCAAAGGTGAAAGAA
>JBCBQE010000410.1:0-6222 GCA_039820385.1 Cyanobacteria bacterium J06635_10 | reverse complement strand
TTCTGACTTTGCCGTTGTTCATCCACTCTTCCCCTATAATTTACAGTTTTAACGGATGGATGCCAGCAATCCTTGCAAAACATCTCTCTTTCCTAAGAAGGAGAACCCTTTTCAAATTGAAAATGGCAATCGTTACACAGTAACCCAAGGATGGAGATGTCGCAAAAGCTGGCAACCATCCGTTAAAACTGTAAATTATAGGGGAAGAGTGGATGAACAACGGCAAAGTCAGAATTTACGAATTATCAAAGGAATTGAACTTGGAAAACAAAGAGCTATTAGCAATTTGCGACCAGCTCAATATTGCGGTAAAAAGCCATAGCAGCACGATCGCAGAATCAGATGCAGAACGTATTCGTTCGCAAGCCGAAAAAATAACGGCTAATTTAGCATTGAACAAAGAGCATGGTACAAATAACCATAAAGGTTCTGGTAACCATCCTTCTGCACCAAATAAACCACAAATATTGCAAATTCGTAGCAAACCAAAGCCACCATTAAATAATTCAGAAAACCAAGAGAGCGCCGAATTGTCCCCTGCGCCTCTGCGACCTTTTAATTCTCCTGTCTCGTCAATGGAACCTTCTTCACCAACTGCACTCATCTCTCAAAATCAGCCTCAAAAAGAAAAGAACTCTGTATCCGTTGCAAATACGGATAAATTAGCATCCACCTCCTCCTCAGAATTAGATAAAACTGCTTTGAGCAAACAAGAAAAATTAGTTTCACCCAAAACGAAACCGGAAAGACCAACCCAACCTGAACTGACTGCCCCACCAACTAGACCGACTGTGGCAGCAAAATCAAACTCCGGTTCCGATCATCGCGTCACCGAAAAACCAATTCTCAAGCGCGAACGCGACCAATCAAAACGGCAAAAGAATAAGCCAACTGCGGATAAAGCAGAACAGCCAAACGTCGTACCAGTGTCAAAAACGGCACGTCCGACCGCAGCACCTTCCAAAACGGAAAAACCACAAAAGCCGAAAAAAGTATCACCTGCTGGTAGTTCGGATGAGGTGCAACGTCCCAGGAAACAAGTACGGCCAAGCTCCAGTGCACCTCCGAGTGTCTCGGCTCCACTTAAACCGCCAGTAAGACCAATAGCAAAACCGGCAGCAAGCCCCTCAACTGACGAGGATGACAAAGATGATGATATTATCGTCGAGGAAGTAGTCGAACTCAAGCGTCCAACACCACCTCGTTTACCCAGAGGTCAGAAAAAGCGCTCTAAGCTTGAAGAGGCTATCGATGAAGTAAAAGAAGCAGCCAAAGTTGCTAAAGTTGCGAAAAATAAGCGTCTGAAGCCAATGGTTGAAGACGATTTCGATGTAGACTTGCTTGATGAAGACGAAGCTGCACAGAACATGGAAACGGCAATTAGCAATGCTATAGTTCGTCCTCCAAAACCAAAAAGTGCCAAGCCGGCTACAACACCGGCTCCTGCCGCACCTAGCAAAGTCAGAAAGTCTGGATCTCGCGACCAAAATCGTCGGCGCGGCGGTAACGGTGGCAATACAGAAACAGAACCTAAGCGCCAGCGTCCGGAAATATTAACGGTTAGCGGTCCAATGACCGTGCAAGAATTGGCAGATGCTTTGGCAATGCCCGATACGGAAATTGTCAAAATCTTGTTCATGAAGGGTATAGCAGTAAGTATTACCCAAAGCCTTGACACCTCAACAGTCATCATGGTGGCAGAGGAATTAGAAGTACTAATTGATACTCCGGAGCCGGAAGCGGAAGCTCGTAAAGTTACGGAGATGCTGGACTTTGAAGACATGGAACATCTCCATCGTCGTCCACCAGTAGTAACGATTATGGGTCACGTAGACCACGGTAAAACAACCCTACTCGACTCCATTCGTCAAAGTAAAGTGGCTTCTGGAGAAGCTGGTGGTATTACTCAGCACATAGGTGCTTACCACGTAGAGGTAGAACATGATAGTAAGCAGCACCAAATTGTATTTTTAGATACTCCCGGTCACGAAGCATTCACCGCAATGCGGGCGAGGGGAGCGCGGGTTACAGATATTGCCATATTAGTAGTAGCTGCCGATGATGGCGTTCGTCCCCAGACAATTGAAGCAATTAGTCACGCTCAAGCTGCGGGAGTACCGATTATTGTCGCAATCAACAAAATTGACAAAGAAGCGGCACAGCCAGATAGAGTCAAGCAAGAACTAATTCAGTATGGTTTGACAGCAGAAGAATGGGGTGGCGAGACGATTATGGTTCCCGTCAGTGCCATTAAAGCAGAAAACCTAGACACGCTCTTAGAAATGATTGTGCTGGTTTCAGAAGTGGAAGAGCTTCAAGCGAATCCAGATCGATCTGCTAAGGGAACCGTCATTGAAGCTCATTTGGATAAAGCAAAAGGTGCGGTTGCGACCTTGTTAATTCAGAACGGAACTTTACACGTAGGAGATATCCTGGTAGCCGGTTCCGTCTTCGGAAAAGTCAGGGCAATGGTTGATGACAGAGGCTCACGCGTAGAAATTGCCAGTCCCTCCTTTGCGGTAGAGGTATTGGGCTTAAATGACGTACCGGCAGCAGGGGATGAATTTGAAGTCTTCGAGAACGAAAAAGAAGCACGCGCCCTGGCGAACGAAAGAGCCGAGGTAATACGTCAATCCCGCTTAATGCAGGGAGGGCGGGTAACTTTGACAAGTATTTCGGCACAAGCACAAGAAGGCGAGTTGAAAGAACTCAACTTAATCTTAAAAGCAGACGTGCAGGGTTCTCTCGAAGCTATTTTGGGTTCGCTCAAACAAATTCCGCAAAACGAAGTACACATTCGCTTGTTATTATCTGCTCCCGGAGAGATTACCGAAACAGATATTGACCTTGCAGCAGCTAGTGGTGCCGTCATTATCGGCTTCAATACCACATTTGCCAGTGGTGCAAGACAAGCAGCAGACGAAGCCGGTGTAGATGTACGAGAATACAACATCATCTACAAACTCTTAGAAGACATCCAAGGCGCATTAGAAGGTCTATTAGAGCCAGAATTGGTAGAAGAACCTTTAGGTCAAGCAGAAGTACGTGCCGTCTTCACAGTTGGAAAAGGTTCTGTTGCGGGTTGCTACATTCAGTCTGGCAAGTTGCTCCGTAACTGCAAAGTCCGAGTACATCGCAGCAATAAAGTGATATTCGAGGGTGCCCTTGATTCACTCAAGCGGATGAAAGAAGACGTGCGTGAAGTCAACTCCGGTTATGAATGTGGTATCGGCGTTGATAAATTCAATAGTTGGGAAGAAGGCGACATCATTGAAGGATATCAAATGGTGACTAAACGTCGCACTCTTTCAATGGCAAGATAGTGATTAGACAAAAGCAGAATTACAATTGTCAAGCTAGGCAGCTTAGGTATTTAGATCCCCTGGTTGCCTTAGCCAATAAAAGTTCCCAAACCATTACAAAATTATCTGCTTTGATATATGTAGAGATGACGGCCAAAAGCTTTTTTCTCTACATATTTTGTATTCTAGGAAGGATAAAAGGTAATCGCTATTTCAAAATTTCAAATAAAATACGGTTAAGTTCAGTTTAGTGGGGCAGTGAGGGAAGAAAAGAGGATTTAACGTGAGGGTACTGAAATCTAAAAATGTACAATTTAAGATTAATTAAATTAATGACCGTAAATTTTATGTAAAAAAATATTTGTTTTAGTAACAACAGCAACAGAAATTTACGTAACTTAACCACTACTTTAAAAAAGTATTGAATAAAAGCATATTTTGATCTCAGGACTTACGCAATTGTCACAAGACTGGGATGGTGCGTGCCACCACAAGTCTTATTATTACGTTGAAAATTTATCTAAGTGTCACGTGCCCGACAAAAAATGTGGCATTTACGACCATTCCTATATCTAAAGCTAATTTACTTATATCCTAGGAAAAAAGCTTTAAAGATACTTGATAATAAGTATATATTTTGGCTTGAACAGACAAGAAAATAAGTATATTAAACTACGTACATGAGCGTAAGTAATTAAACTACAATAAATATCAAAATTTTCATCAATTAAAATAGTTTAACGGAGGATTAAAAAGCTATGAATAGTTTCACACTCAAAAACAGTAGCGACTTAAAAGGTGATACCAATATTTGGAACAGTTTGAAGCAGGCAATTGCAATCAGTTCTGGCTTTCAACGCTGGCAGCTAGAACGAGTGCAACAGAGTACGCAAATCGAAGAAATGAGTTTAGATGAGCAAGTACAGAGGTATTTAAGGGAAACTTTAGAAAATTTAGCTTATTAAGCTTATCAATTATCAATTGTCAATGAACGATAAGTAATTAGATCGATTCTTCGCTCCCCAAAGCCTGTGGCAATTGATAATTGGTATAGCCCTAGGGGGGCAATTATATGATAATCATTAAGATTCTTCGTTATCGCTAGAAAATAAACTTGGATCTAAATAATTAATTCGTGCAAGAGGGCTTAAGGCTGCGAGAACTTGAGCGCCATAACTGCGGTGAATTACTCGACTATCGAGCAAAGCGACTACAACCCTTGAACTTCGTGCTGGGGCTACAGCCCGCTGTAATTCATTTAAAGCTGTAGGCAATAAATATAAACGAAACCAATCTTGATGAGAACCCTTGTAATAAGCAACTCTACCAGCAACTAAAGGGTGTTCCAAAGATGGTAGGGGTAAAGTGGCAATGACTAACATTTGTGGAGAAGGTAAAACTCTTTGATGTTCGCGCCAAAATTCCCAACTGCAGATTAGAATACCATTCTCATCCAAACAAGTTTTATCTACTTGTACCCGCGAACCAAATTCAGAAGCCAAAATTGCTCCTAACTGAGACTTTAGGGGTACATCTCCCACCAGAATTACGGTTAAACCTGGTGATGTTGCGCTCAAACATACTAGGGTACGAACTTGATGAATGAAGACGGGTTTAAATTCTGGGGTATTAGGTAGGGGTAATTTGTTGGGTATGTAAAGTTGAATGGCTTGAGTTTGATTATCCGAAGAGAATTTCAAGCAAGTCAAATCGCCCAATCCCAAACGTTGGCGAAATAATGTAGCTTCAGTATCTGGCTCTAAAGCAGAACCAATCAACACCACAGGTTGTCGCTGCCAAATCGGCGAGAGAATTTTTGCTAATTCAATTGGGGCACAACGTAAAGAAAATAAACCTTGACGGCGACTAATAGTAGCCCAAAGTAAAGGAATAGAAGGCTTACATTTCCCGGGGGAGAAAGTTTCATGCCTATTTTGGAATAATTGCCAAAACTTTTTCCAAGCATCCGGCAGACTATTTAAATCTAAACTTGAATAAAGGCGGCATAAAATTTCTTCTTCAAATTCCGATATTAGATAACATTCGTAGGGATTTGCAGGATGCTGAAACAGTTCCCGTGTTAAATGTACGCGATGAGTACGAATTTCTTCAGCTTGTTTCGGACAAGCCAGCATTAACTGTTCCCAATCCGGAGGTTCAATACTGATGGTAAGCTGTTCTCGTATCCAATCTTCCAAATCGTCTACACCGTCAATAATCGTGGGAATATCTGGAGGAAAACCATTATTTTCACTCAACTGTGCTTTCAACCATGCACTCGGAGACACGATCAGTATTCCTCCGAAATCACCGGCTGGTAAAGTATCGCCTACTATTATGGGTTTATTTACCTTAAGCCACTTTTGTAGTCTAGGAATTTCTACTTGTAACAGACGCTGCTGTACTGCTTGAGTCGCGACAATAATTACAGCCCCATGCCACATTAAAGCCGATGCAACAAAACTAGTACGATACTGTCCTTGATAACCACAAGCAGCCCCCACTTGAATTAAGGCGCTGCGCCCTACTCTCAAGGCGCGTGCTACAAGCCGTGCCATCGTCAAATGATGTGGCCAAGAAGGAAAACCCGCCTGCGATCGCAGGAAGTTATGTAGTGATATATGAACTTCTGCTTCAATCACGCGCTTTGAATCCCATACATAGTGAGTTGGAAAAATTGAGTTTTAAACAGTTCTTATCTCCCTTTATATTATGTTGTCAGTTTTAGGGCAGCGGTATTTAGTATCTAGTTGTTACACTACAAACGATTAAACACTTCTTAAGTACTGCTTAATTGATAATTACAAATTATGTAACCAAGGGTTGGTGAGGATACACCATTGATCGGAATTGCACTTTGAAGACTCCCCTATAAAAGAACAAATAACTAATTAACCCGAGCATAATGCCAACTTATAAA
>JBCBQE010000409.1:0-6224 GCA_039820385.1 Cyanobacteria bacterium J06635_10 | reverse complement strand
CTGTTAATTTTGAGAGTAAATCCACACCTAAAACAATACTCATTCTGTACAATTTAGGCGTATAGAAATCATAAGCAATCAAATCTTGTAAACCTTTCCAAGGGAAGCGCACGGGCTTGGGAATATTCCCTAAATAAATAACTCCGCCGATGCTACAACCGAAAATACTCGACCAAATTAATAACAGCGCAACATCTTTATTCAAAGTTGCCCAATTTGGTAAAAGAGATAAGCTTTGTAATATTAAAGGCAGATGCAGCACGAAACCGAATAAAATCATCATTGGTAGAGTCATTTGCCAGCTAACTTCGGGTGAACGTTCGCTCATTGGTTTACGTTTACCACCCCAAACTAAACCAAATTCCCTAGTTAAACTAACTGCCGTTAAAGCATTAACAATTACGATTACTCCTACTAACCAAGTTTGCGTTGTCCACAACTCTGAAGCTAATTTCAGTAACGCCCAAAAGCTACCTAAAGGCGGAAACGCAATTAAACCCAAAACTCCAACGATATAAGCAATTCCCGATATTGGACGACGGGACCACAATCCTCCTAACTGCGTGATATCTTGAGTTACGCTGTTCCATACGATTGTACCCGTACTCATTACTAATAAAGCTGCTCCACAAGCATGGGTAAGTACCAATAACAGCGCCGCTTCATATTGTTGAGTTCCCACGGCAATAAACACCAAACCCATATAAGTGCTAACTGAGTACGACAAACAGCGCTTGATGTCAATTTGTGCGATCGCTATCATCGATCCACCTACCGCACTCACCGTACCAATCGCCACCATTGCGGTAGAAACTATCGGCGATAAACTAAAAACTGGTTGTAATTTAATTAATAACCAAGCACCAATAGCTACTACTACCGAATTCCGCACTATAGTACTGTGTACTGGTCCTTCCATGGCCTCATCTAACCATAAGTGTAGAGGAAATTGAGCGCATTTACCCATAGGACCAGCTATTAAAGCCAAACATACTAAAGATATGGTTGTCTGGTTAACGTTTGCTGTTGCCGCCCATTCTGCTAAATCGTTATAATTCCAGGTTTTAGTCAGGGGATATAATGCCAATACCCCCATCAACAAAAATAAATCTCCTACCCTTTTAGTTAAAAAAGCATCTCTAGCACCCGTCACCACCAAGGGCTGACTAAACCACAAGCCTACTAACAGGTAAGTTCCTAAAGTGAGAACTTCTAAAATTACATAACTACAAAACAAGTTATTACACAAAGTTAAGGCACACAAACCAGCTTCAAATATTCCCAACAGAGAATAAAAACGTCCCCAACCCCAATCCATTTCCATATAACCGATAGCGTAAATCTGGGCTAAAAAATTTAACCCAGTAATTACAGTCATCGCTGCAATGGTAATTGCAGATATTTCTAAATCGATGGATAATCTTAAACCCGCTGTTTCTAACCAAGGTATAAATACTTCATATGCTGGTTGATTCCAACCGGTTGACAATGCAATCGAACTATGCATAAATGCCAAAAATGTCATGATCAAATTGACATAACCAGCTGGCCTCGGTCCTGTTTTATTAATGATCCCTGGTGACCAAGGGATAGCTAAAAGCCCGCCAATTAAGGCATATATAGGCACTAACCAAACTGTTTCTAGCAGATATTGCGCCATCCATTTACCTCTAAATAAATCAGCATTATAAGTCGCGGTTATAAGTTTATAACCGTTCTATGAAAGTAAAATTTATAAAGTTCACTAAGATTAATATTTTTAATCTTAATTTAATAGGTTAGCTTTATATCAACCAAAAAGGAATAACTTAGTTAGATCATTAAGCGATAAGTAGTCTAAATAATTCTTATATATTAATTTTTAACTTCCATGTATAGATTTTTATCTATGTATGGGTTAGGAGTTAAGAATTGTAAATTATGATTGCCAATGCCCTTCGGCGACATATTCCATATCCACTTCAACTATGAAACATTACACTAACTAGAGGAATAAAAGTCCATAAAAGCCATTTCAAAGAGGTGAGATGAAGCTTTGGAGTTGCTTGTGGTTGAGATAAAAGAGCTTCTACTCTTTCTTCTAAACGGTTTGCACCTGCACAACCCAATGCAGCACAAAGAACTCCAGATGATACGGGGGAACTACTGACAACCATTAGCAGAGATTCAGCAAGCAGCAAGGGATCCACCTCAGAAACTGCATGGGCATCGGCTCGCAATTCTCGCAAGGTTAATAATTCTTGCCATAAAGCTTCTGTATTAGGTAGCCAAGCTGTACATTCTCGCATCCAACCCAACCAGAAAAACCAGAATGTATCGCGGTAATAATAATGTCCTTCTTCGTGGGCTAAGACGGTTTCTAAATGCTTACTTGAGAGGGTTTGCAATAAGGAGGCACTCAGAACTAATTCGGGTTGTAAAAACCCAATTTGTCCGGCGAATAATGCTCCTATATTTAATAAACGTACTTTTTTTCCCCCTACCTCAATCAAGGGACAGTCACGGACAGATTTTATAGATTCCCATCCTTGCCACGCCTGTATCATACACATAATTGCAAAAAAAGCAAGAGCTATTAAAGCGATTACATAGCCATAGCAACCAGTTTGCAAGCCACCCATTGTGCCTTGAGGTCCCATAAACAGTAAAGCAAAAGTTGTCGTCAAAATTAATAAGGGAGGAAATAGGAAGAAGAATAGCGATCGCTGCCAACGTTCATTCCATCTACCGGGAGATTTACTCCATTGACATCTTGTGGTATGTACAACTATCAAAGCTGTAAAAATGATGAATAAATGCATTATTACTCCTCCCTCCCTTGCCGTGCAGCTTGAACTCGTTTTGCTATTGCTTGTATTTTCGCACTGGCAGCTTCATCTAAACTATCTGCAAAAGCGGCAATTACATCAGGATTACCCACTTTGAGAAATTTTTGTAACTGCTCGTGAGCTTGAATAACTTCTGCCTGCTGCTTTGTGAGCAATGGTTGCCAATAAAATGCTTTTCCTTGTTTATTACATTCGAGCCAACCTTTTTGCGTTAGTCGTCGCAACACAGTAGTAACTGAAGTATAAGCTAATTCGCGGTTGGGGTCAGCCAAAATGCGATCGTGGACATTTTTGACTGTAGCCTTGCCTAAATGCCAAACAATATTTAAAATTTCTGCTTCCAATGGGCCGAGGGAAAGTTGTTTCGGACGGTAATCTGGTAAAGGAGCCATTTTGATTGTAGATTTTAGATTTCAGATTTTGGATTCAGAGGTGTTACGAAATGTAAACACTTGCATAACCAAATGTGGTTTGTTTCAAGGTGTTCTTTTTCCAAATTACAGCTTGATATCTTACTCTTAATGTAAAAGCGGTAGCATTTGGTCTATATGTTAAAGGTTAAAGGCCTATATGTTAAACATTCCTTAACTTTTAACTCCTAACTCCTAATTGATAACTTCTTTTTTCTAGTCTTCCCATCTGCTCATTTCCCTGCTTCCTGTTGGCACCGGCAGCGTATTAAAATCTCGGCAGTGTATAAAGGCAGGTGTACCAAGCGCGTGAAGTTATTTATTTATCATACTCCCGAAGTTACCCCAACTAACGAGATGCCAGAATGCGCCATTGCAGTTGATGTGTTGCGAGCAACTACGACAATGGCAACAGTTTTAGCAGCAGGAGGGGAAGCTGTTCAAGTTTTCAGCGATTTGGATAAACTCGTCGAAGTCAGCGAGAAATTTCCCGCTGACAAACGTTTGCGTGCTGGAGAAAGAGGTGGTGCAAAAGTTCCTGGATTTGATTTGGGTAATTCTCCCCTTGACTGCAAGCCGGAAGTGGTTGAAGGCAAGCGCTTGTTTATAAGCACTACTAACGGTACTCGTGCTTTACAAAGAATACAGGAGGCTCAAACAGTTATTACTGGGGCATTTGTCAATTTAACATCAGTGGTGGAATATTTAGCAAAAAATAGACCAGAAAATGTCTGGATAGTAGGCTCGGGATGGCAAGGTAGTTATTCTCTTGAAGATACTGCTTGCGCTGGTGCGATCGCTCATCATCTATTAGAAGAAACTAAGTTATCTATAGATGATGTTACGGGTAATGATGAAGTGGTTGCTGGGATGGCGCTTTATTCTCAATGGAAAGAGGATTTATTGCAAATGTTTAAATATGCCAGTCATGGTAAACGGCTGTTAGGTATGGATTGCAATGATGATTTAAAATATTGTTCTCAAATTGATGTGTTAGATGTGTTACCAATGCAGCAAGAGCCGGGAATTTTGAAAAAACACGGTTTGTAGGTTAACTATATTAATATACGGGCAGGGATGCCCGTATATTAATATTTTAATTTCTAGGTTTAGTGCCGGTTCATCAAGAGATATAGTTTTTTACGAATAACTTATTTTTGAACCGTAATCCAAGATTAAGTTATCGGCATTTGATTCTTCTTTATCTATAATCATGATGTTGGGTTACGACACGATAAATTCAGATTTTCGTTACAAGTTAAATTAGTTTTCGTGTCTAAGAAAAGCAAAAAACTGATTCAATGTTATTTTTTTAGTTTAAGAAGGGCATTCTAAAAAATATGCACTTCAAAAATTATTAGAATAATGGAATGGAAAGATTGGTCAAATGTTTTATTTACACAACGCTCTCGTTTACCTATTGAATCTGGAATATATATTGTAGCTGACGCTAACAATAAAGTATGGTATGTAGGAAAGGCACAAAATATCAAATCTAGATGGGCAGGGAAGACTCATCATAGATATCCACAATTAATTCGTTCCAATCGCAAACTCTGCCATAGAATTTATTGGAAATTAGTTCCATTGAGTGATTTGGATGAACAAGAGAAGTATTATGTTAATTTGTTACAACCTGAATTGAATGGTTGTAAGGTGAAAAAATATTTACCAAAGCAACCTATGGTAGAACGAGAAATTAAGCGTTTATTAAAAGTTTTTAACAAACCAATATTTTTTGCTCCTATAGTTCGTTCGGTGGTAATTGGTAAATATGAAAATGATTGCAACAAAAAATGTTTCATAATCGTTATTCCTCATAATGATTTTCAAATTATATATAAATCAACAAAAAAGCGATACGCAACCCAGGCTAGAAACGCTTGGATTGAGATAAAAACATATTGCGGATTAGATGAAAATCTTTATAAACCATATTTTATAACTACTTACAACTATTACAATTATAGATTTGAATTTTTAAGAATGCCGCAACTGATAAATTATTTAAACAATGAAGAAGCTGTAAGAAATAAATATATAAATACTATCGAATTTTTCAGCGCACAAGTGAAAGCACTGAAAAAATTTAGATATTTTGAATCAACTATCAACTCATCCCTATATCAACTACCACAAGCAAAGATTGAATTGTCTTGTACAAATTTAAATAAGTTTAATTTTAATCGGACATACTTTGTTGCTGTTTAGTATCTACCAAATTTTTTGCTTATCCGAATAAATAATGTAGAGACGTAGCAATGCTACGTCTCCCATATACAAGTGAAAAATAAACTATCTATTTTTACTTTAAACCCATAAACTATACTCTCAAAAACTTTGTAAAATTATCTTTCTGAGCAGCAGAGGGATTTTCAATTGGTACTACCTGATATTTATGAGCACGAGATTCAGCTAAAGTAACGCTATAAGTACGCAGTTCATCTTGATGGAATACGGTAACTTGAATGGTATCTTGAGGCTGATAATTATTCAATCTTTCATTTAACTGATTTGCCGTTACTTTAATCCCATCAATTGCTAATAATTCATCACCAGCGTCTATTCCGGCAAATTGTGCTGGAGAATCAGCTTCTACAAATTTGATAGACTCCTTGAGATTATTGCTAGTTACTTTAATTCCTAAAAATGGTTCGTTTGGGGTTTCTGCAACTAACTTTAAACCAAAAGGTTCGAGATATTCGTTAAAGGGTAAGTCTTCTTTACCATGAATGTAATTTTGGAAGAACTCTGTTAAATCAATTCCAGCTACTAATTCAATAACTTGCTTTAATTCTGTAGCTGTATAACCAATTTCATTTTGACCAAATTGCTGCCATAATTTGAGCATAACATCATCAAGAGAACGCTGATTATGATGGCGATCGCGAATTAGCAAATCTAACAATAACGAAATCATTTCCCCCTTCAAATAGTAGGAAATTTGAGAATTTGGACTGTTAGCATCTTGACGGTAAAGTTTAAT
>JBCBQE010000408.1:0-6229 GCA_039820385.1 Cyanobacteria bacterium J06635_10 | reverse complement strand
GTCGTGCCGCGCTGAACGCGCAGCGTGCCCGGAGGGCATATGAAAACCGTGGGCTTTCATTGTCGCGAATTCTGTAATTCATATCAAACCTCAGTTATGAATTAACTTCTAACTATCAATTCCTAACTCCTAACTCCTAACTCCGCGAGCTTAATTAGACTACCAACTAGACTTAACAACTCCAGGCAATAACCCTTTGTGTGCCCAATCCCGCAGAACGTTGCGGCATAGTCCGAAATCGCGGTAAACAGCACGAGGACGACCTGTAGCCCAGCAGCGGTTCATACGGCGGGTTGGAGCGCTGTTGCGGGGTAAACGCTGAATTTTGCGGTGGATTTCCAGCTTTTCTAGAGGATCTGCTGTTTGCCTAAACTCATCTAACAAATCTTGGCGCTTATCCCAATACTTGTCTATCATCTTGGCACGTTTTTTCTCGCGCTCTACCATTGCTTTTTTAGCCATAAAATTCCCAATTATTTTTGAACAGCATTTCCCATTCTACCGAACAGCACTACTGATGACATCAATATTTCTATTTTGAGGAGAAATTTCAGTAGCGCTAGGGCATAGATCTGCTAATTCGCATTGTTCACAAAGAGGATTACGCGCCTTACAAATAGCACGACCGTGATAAATCAGCCGAATTGACCAATTTTCCCAATCAGCCTGCGGTAATAATTTCATCAAATCCCTTTCAATACGAACCGCGTCTCCATGCTCGGTTAAACCCAATCTTTGACTGAGTCGGTTGACATGAGTATCAACCGTTACTCCGGCATTAATCCCAAAAGCATGAGCCATAACCACATTTGCAGTCTTCCGTGCTACTCCAGGAAGCTGCAATAATTCTTCCATTTTTTGAGGTAATTTACCGCCAAAGTCTTTAACTATCATTTGACAGGCAGCTTTGATATTCTTGGCTTTATTGCGGTAAAAACCTGTAGAATGCACCAAAGTTTCAAGTTCTTCAATGGGTGCATTTCCCAAACTTTCCGCATCAGGAAACTGACTGAATAATTCTGGTGTTACTTTATTCACTCGTTCGTCCGTACATTGCGCGGAAAGGATCGTCGCTACAAGTAGCTGTACCGGCGTTGAATAAGTTAAAGAACAAGTTGCATTTGGATATAAGCGCTTGAGGCGCACCAAAATTGACTGCGCCCGTTGCTTTTTGCTCTTATATTTTTTACGGTTAGTATTCACCCGAATAACTTTTGTACCCATTCCAACTGGGTAGTTTCCTTAACTAATAATAAAATCCCTAATCCTAAAATTAGCACTAAACCTGTTTGCATTACACCCTCTTGAATGCGAGTGGGTAAAGGCTTGCCGCGTACGCTTTCGATTAATAGAAAAGCGAGTTGTCCCCCATCTAAAGCGGGTAAAGGCAAAATATTGATGAAAGCTAAGTTGATGCTAATTAGTGCTGCAAAAAAGAACAAACTACCCGTATCGTTTTGAGCGATATCCGCACCAATCTTGACAATTTTAACAGGTCCTGCGACTTGACCTGCTGTTTCACCAAAGTTTGTAACTAATTGTCCAAAACCTTTAACTGTCTGAGAAATAATATTTTGAAACTGTGTTGCACCGACGCTAAAGGCTTCTACAACGTTGTCGATCGGACGACGTTCAACTTTACCGTTGGGAGATAAACCGACACCAATGCTGCCACCCCCTGGTTTAGCTTCAGGAACTACCGTTAAATTAATATTTTGGTCGCCTCTTTCGATTTTGAATTCAATTGCTTCTCCTGGATGATTTTTGATTACATCTCTTAATTTTTCGATCTCTTGGAGCGATGTACCAAAGGTTGTACCGTCTGCGGCTAAGATCACATCCCCTGGTTTAATTCCAGCAACAGTAGCCACATTGCTCACCTGTGGAGCAAGTTCTTGAATTAAAACTCCCGGTTGAGTTGCTTGAGGTATTCCGACAAAACCAACCTGAGACACCAGCAGAAAATAAGCAAAGATCAAATTTGCGATCACTCCGGCGCTAATTACAATCGCTCGATCTAAAACCGGACGATTACGCAGCAAATTCGGGTCATTTGGTTCAAATTTACTATCGGGATCGTCATCGGGAAACCCAACAAAACCACCCAACGGAAATGCACGCACCGCATACTCTGTTTCAGATCCTTGGTACTTCAAAATTACCGGACCAAAACCCAAAGAGAAGCGGTTAACATGGATACCTTGGGACCTTGCTGCAATAAAATGTCCTAGTTCGTGTACAAAGATGAGTACAGCCAATACTGCGATCGCCGCTAAAACTGACATAGAATATTTGTGAATTTATTTAAACTATACATTTCTTTATTTTAAATTGTGCATGGGGTATTGGGCCGAAGAGGATAAGTAGTTAGCAAAGTTAAAAGATTTTAGATTTTAGGTTTTAGATTTTGGATTTTGGGTTTATGAGTTATGAATTTTTCTCCCCATCTCCCCATCTCCCCATCTCCCCATCTCCCCATCTCCCCATCTCCTCATCTCCCCATCTCCTTCCAGTACCCAATTTCCTATACTTCCAAAATCTCCTTACCTATATAAGGTTGTAGCACTTGGGGTACGTGCAAGGTTCCATCGGGTTGTTGATAGTTTTCCAAAATAGCTGCCATTGTTCGCCCTACGGCTAATCCAGAACCGTTGAGAGTATGTACGAATTGAGTTCCTTTTTGACCAGCTTCCTTGAAGCGAATATTACCCCTCCTTGCTTGAAAGTCTCCACAATTGGAACAGCTAGATATTTCACGATACTTACCGCTTGAAGGAAGCCAAA
The DNA here is from genome assembly GCA_039820385.1 of Cyanobacteria bacterium J06635_10. Lineage (GTDB taxonomy): Bacteria > Cyanobacteriota > Cyanobacteriia > Cyanobacteriales > Nostocaceae > Rivularia. Next base: position 3,445 of record JBCBQE010000408.1, on the reverse strand, counting down.
CTTCAATATCATAAGTTTTCGTGGCTGAAAATCCTAAATCCCCAGTACATAACTCGATGACTCGGTAAGGTAATTGTAAAGCCTGTAAAATTGCTTCAGCGTTATTAAGTAATTTTTCTAATTCGTCAAAAGAAGTTTCTGGAGTAACTAATTTTACCAATTCAACTTTATTAAATTGATGCAGACGAATTAACCCCCGCATATCCCGTCCGTAACTTCCGGCTTCACGACGAAAACAAGGAGTATAAGCACAGTGATATATCGGTAAATCTTCTGCACTGAGAATTTCATCGCGGTAAAGATTCGTCAAAGGAACTTCTGCTGTAGGGGAAAGCCATAAATCATCCGAGGCGCATTTAAAGCTGTCTTCAGCAAATTTAGGTAATTGTCCGGTAGCTGTCAAAGAGTCGGTATTAACTAAAAACGGCGGCACAACTTCCACGTATCCGGCTTCTACTTGACGATTGAGCATAAACTGAATTAATGCTCTCTCCAAAGTCGCACCAGCCCCAATTAAGGCAACAAATCGGCTTTGAGCGACTTTTACGGCTCGTTCAAAGTTGAGGATACCTAACTTTTCGCCCATTTCCCAATGGGGAATAATATTTGAGTTTTGAGGTAAGTACTCGTCACCCCAACGCCGCACCTCTACATTATCTTCCTCACTCTTACCAATGGGCGTAGACTCGCTGGGTAAATTAGGAAGTGCAAGTACTCGTTGTTCTATTTCGGCTTTAATATCTTTCTCTTGAGGTTCAAGCTCACTTAATTTTGTTTTGAGAGAATTACCTTCCTCTCGTAAATCTTTAATTTCTGCATCTTGAGGATTGATACCCGATTTAATTTTCTGTCCTACCAACTTACCAATTTCATTACTACGGGCTTGAAGTTGACTTCGCTCCGTTTGTAGCTGCCGTTGTCGCTGATTTAAATCAACAATCGGCTGAATATCGTAATTCTCACCACGATTCTTCAACCTTTCTAGAATAATTTGGGGATTTTCCCGTATTTGTTTGATATCTAGCACAGATGTTTCTCAGTTTAATATTTAATATATTTGGGTCAACACATAAACTCATATTTTAATGTTCGATAAGACTAGGAGCAAAAAAATTTTCGACTGCGCAATAAAAAATTAACCCCAGCATGAATGCTAGGGCTGGTAAGTTCATGTTCGTCAACAAAGTTTGCTCGAAAAAGACACAAGAAAATTCCGGATAAACATGTCGAATAAAAGTAACAGTGAGCAAGAAGTTTTCTTCCTCCAAACCTCTTACTTCCTCTTTTAGTTCGACGGGTACCCTAGATAATTTTTTTAGGAGAAAAAAATTATCTAGGGAGCCCTTGACCATCGTATCGCCTTCACACTCACCTGGTGATACGATTTAACAACCAAATCGATGCCACAAGCCCGACAAAATGGGCTGTAATTGTGTTCGTATTTGCCTGTACTGCAAACAAATCTTGAGCGGTGATTCGATTAGGATCGACAACACCAAGAGTCGTTACAGCTTGAGAAGATGACACCTTGACTAATAACAAGCCTATAGTCGCTTGCGCTCCTAATAGCGTCAACAGCATTCCCACAAAATTCACCGTCAAAGCTAATTGTAAAGTTTTAACCGTCTCGTTTTTGCGAGGACGGTTACTGGGGTTGGTAGATTGCAGTTGTCTACCAATATTTTTGCAGCGAAATGCTAAATAAATACTTATTCCTAAAGTAACCAGTCCGCAGATGGCTAAAAATACGCCAAAGCCAGTATTAGCGGTACTAGCAGGGCTCGCAACTCCGCGACCAAAGATGACAAATACTAATAACAGTAAGGCGGAAACCACACCCAGCACCAACTGCAATATAAAACTAATCCAACCTGTAATACGAAAGTTCTGTCCGATAGAACGGACTTTAGAGGAGGAAGATTGATTGTCAAGCTGTTCTGACATATCGATAAAAAATTTAATAGCCGCTATTTTAAAAGATTATTGCACCATACACAGTTATGACTGCGGAGCAATAATTTTACTTTAAGTACATAAATTGTTTGTGTAACATGCCTCATCTGCGTGTCAGCCTCACGGCTATTGCTTGGAACCACACCAATTTTACTGTTAAAGATAAGTCAAATTACCCACAGGATAATCTTCCTTAAAAAAGTATTTGTTAAGTTTTACGAAAAAGCTGCAATTTTCCTTTAAAATTGCTTAGGTGCCATTTTATGCTTAAGCAGTCCTTAGCTGCTTGGCATCACTTGACACAATGATAGCGATTATAATCGCTGTCAATCAACTCCTCACAACACTACTTTTCTAGTTTGGGTAGGGGTGCCGTCTACTGCACCCCATTTTCAGTGTGCCAGTACCGCGAGTAATAATCGTGGATTTTGATGTAGTGTTTACGATGCGGGCAAATTCGCCTAAGTAGCGTTATATACTTACAAATGCTGGAGTAGCACTATATACTCTCTATAGAAATTACAGACTCAACATTAAGGCATTTTTTTAGCCATTCACTAACCATGAAACTTGAGGATATATATCAATTCTTTGAGAATCCTCCGCCAACTTACCTCTGTCAGGAACTAGCTGTTTGTTATATCTTGTCTGTTTTGCAACAAGGGGAATCTTACGGCACCGAGTTGATCCAAAAACTGGAAACCGAATATCCTACTTATCGGCTTTCGGATACCGTACTTTATAGTGCGATTAAGTTTCTTGAAGACCAGAAAGCAATTACTGGATACTGGAAGAAGCTTGAAGGACGCGGTCGTCCCCGGCGAATGTACCAAGTTTCCCCTGAATGGCAAACCCAAGCTCAAGATCTAGCTCGTCTTTGGCACGATTACATTAAGCGGAGAATAATTTAGTGTAAAGAGGGCAATTTAACCAATAATAATGGTAATTGTTTCTCTTGTTACACTTATTAATTTGCTATGGATACTGCTATTCTGCCATCCACGTTGTTGCTAACTTTATTAATGTCGGTCGGATTATTTTTCTTTATTAGGGCTTCTACTAAAGACCGTACAGAAACAGCACAACTGGTATCCCAACTTCCGGAAGCCTCTTTAATGCCTCAATTAAAGGAGTATTTTCGGGCGCGGTCTTATCGAGTGGCAGCGATAGACCCCCAAAAAAATCAAGTTACTATGACTGGCTTTGTTAAACCCAGTTGGTTTTTAGCCATATTTTTGACTGTTCTTGCTGCTTTTGGCCTCACTTGCCTATCGTTAGTTTTGTCTCTGCTTTTTTCCAGTCAAAATATGCTGTTTTACGGTATAGTCTTGCTATCCCCTTTAAGTGGTATTTTTTACTGGAATACAGCGGGAAGAGTCGAAAATGTATCGCTGAAGGTTGATGTTAGCAACAGCGAACAAAATACTCAAATTGCTGTAATGCCTCTTCTAAGGAAATAATTTCATCTCGATGGGCTATTACAGTAATTTGA
>JBCBQE010000407.1:0-6234 GCA_039820385.1 Cyanobacteria bacterium J06635_10 | reverse complement strand
CAGAGACTTTTACAGCAGACTGAATAAACTGTTGCATTCTATTTGTAAGTATAAATATTGACTATTTAGGTAATCAATCCAGAATAAAAAAGATTTAGGTAATCTCTTTGCCACAAATCTTTTTTATTGCGAGTGTTTAGAATAATAGCTCAGTAATTTTGCTAATGTCCGTGTAGAAAATAACCTCTATAGTTTTTTTTAGTTGCCCTGAATGATTCTTAATAATTAGGCAAGATTTAAAAAGAAATGGTAAAGGCGTTTAGAGAGACTCTAAACGCCCAATTTTTAATCAATTTTAAAGCTACTTTGCAGGGTTAATAATGAGAATTTTTTTCTTCCTCCTCTCTGTCTTCACCCGACAATGAAAGGGTTGGTGAAACACTAGTTGATTATTTACGACTTACAAGCGATAACCAAGTCCAAGTTTCCAGAGGCTACCACCGTCATAAAAATTTCCGTCACCGTAAATAACAAGCTTTTTACCTATTCCGGTTTCAGCACCTGCTTGCAGTATGCCTTCGCTACCTGTGAAAGTATTAACGTCATCAGAAACAGCAATACTAAGGTAGCCAGCTCCTACATAAACATTAGTATTCTTAGCCACTGGAATATCGTAGGTTACTGAAGGTACAAATGCCCCAACTCTACAATCATCGAAACCACAATCAATCTCACCAATTAAAAAAGAACCACGTAAAGAGACTTTAGCCCTCGGAAAAGAAATACGTCCGCTCAAACCGCCAAGCCCTACATCTTCAATCGCACCACCAGCGATGCCAAGATAACCTTCAGGCATTCCTTTGGGTTGAGCGTTTGCAGAATTGCCTCCAACAAAAGCCAAAGCAAAAGCGATCGCAGACGCAGTGGAAACTGTCTTCAGCAGGCTTAATAAACCGTTGCATAATAACCTCTATAAATTTATGAAATTTCTTGTCAAGGCTTCCCTGCCAAATTTTTTTAGGAGAAAAAAATTCTCATGGGTGCCCGTCAGTTCTTTTCGGAATCAAAGAAGATGCACAGCCCTTATTTCCTCGTCATTCCTTCTTTGTCCTCTTCTTACTGATATATTAACTCCGTATTTTTGGAGATACAAGTATGTCAAATTACAAATAGAAGAAAAACTCTGTAATGCTTACAAGGGCTTCTGAATAGTAATATCAAAAACCAAATTCCATAGATAAAAAGCTTGCTTTAACTGGATCTACGGCGAAATCAAAACATAAATAACACGCTTCCCGAGAGAACAAATATCTCTTAGTAAGCGTGTTATTTGCCTTTTATCTAAGTACATTCATCAGTAATACTCCTAAAGGCTCATTAATTAAATTACTCCCATCTCCCACCCCCTCACTGAATTAGGTAATCTTTTACCGGGAAGGGAGTAGTTTTGGATTATGCAAAGGTAGAGAACAAAATCCCGACTTCGGATAAGAATTCACCCAAACCACCAGTTAAAGTGTCGCCATTTTGTGTTTCATTGAATATCATAGTTATGTCAATCCTTATAGATTAGGTTGGCAGAACGATTCGCCCTCATTCTCAGGTCATAGCGAATCGTTCTTTATTCATAGAATCCAACAAGCCTACTTCAAGTAATAATTTGTGCTACTCGATACTTTTAATTCAGCACCAATAAGTATTATCCTGCAACTTTTGCCGCAAAATTTATCTATCAGGGGAAATTTTTGATCTCAAAAAAAATTCCCGACTTCTAATAAGAAGTCAGGAATCTGGGTATTCTACATATTAATCAACCTTTACAGAGAGTGAGCTTTATTTGCTCCTCATAGAGGTTTAAAAAAAATCCTTGAGATGGAAAGGTATTTTAGGACTAACCTAAAAACTGAATGTCGCTAGTACCCATAGTAAAATCAATGGTGCCAGTTACAGATGCAATCAGTTCCTCACCTTGGCCACCATTAAATACTCCATTACCATTATCATCTAGACCGATACGGGTAACTCCATTTGCCAAAGTTCTGAATCCATAGTCCTCGAAATTACCAGCAAGTACAATTACATCGCTACCAGTCTCGAAGTCTTTGATAATTGCTTGATCTGTATTACCAGCATTCTCATAGAAGTTAGCAACGCTATCTCCTAAGACAAATGTATCTCCTCCGGCTCCACCGGTTAGGGTATCTTTTCCGCCAAAACCATTGATAACGTTATCGTTGTCGTTTCCAACAATCTTATCGTCTTGGGTTGTACCGGTAACGTCATCAAAGTTGACAACAGTAAATTTGGGGTTGCTAATTGCAGGAACACCATTAACCTGTAACTTATTTTTACTTAAGTCAACTTTAATAGAAGCTGAGCCTCCTGCAGATGAAGCATCGATAGTATTAGTTTGACCAGCATCACCGATAATTTTCTCAACTAGGGTAAGTTGGTCTGTACCTAACCCACCATCTTTCTCTACAGTGCCGGTAGGTAAAAGGGTAATTCCTTCACCCAAACCAGTGTAATCAACTGTATCTTTACCACCCTTACCATTGATGGTATCATCACCGGCGCTACCGCCAAATAAGTTCTTTTCGTCATTACCGACAATGCTGTCATCTCCGCTTGTACCGGTAACGTTGACAAAGTTTTCAACAGTGAAAGTCACATTACCTAAAGTAGGAATATCTCTAACAGTTAATCTGTCGTTGGACAAATCAACATCGAAAGATGTAACTCCACTTGTACCTGTGGAACCATCTATGGCGTTAGCCTTACCAGCAGCACCAATAATACGTTCGATACTTTCAATCTGGTCGGTACCTAAATTACCTTTGTTGACTACACCAACAGCTTCAAGGGTAATCGCTTTCTTCAGTTGGCTGTAATCGGCAGTATCATCACCATCTCCACCATTTAAGGTATCGTTACCACGGCTACCTTCGAGAGTATCTCTACCATTGTCACCGTTGAGGACATCGTTACCTTTACGACCATTTAAAAGATCGTTACCGTCACCACCATTTAAGGTATCTCTACCACGTCCACCATTTATAACATCATCACCGCCACCACCATTTAAGGTGTCTCTACCACGTCCACCATTTAAGGTATCTAGACCAACTTCACCATTTAATTCATCATCACCATTACCACCATTTAAGGTATCTCTACCGCCACCACCATTTAAGGTGTCGTTACCATCATCACCATTTAAGAGATCGTTATCGTTATCACCATTTAATTCATCGTTACCAAAACCACCATTTAAGGTATCGTTACCGTTACCACCATTGAGGGTATCTTGACCAGGATTACCAAATAAGGTATCTCTACCATTATCACCATTTAATTCATCGTCACCAAAACCACCAACCAAGGTATCGTTAAGACTTCCACCATTCAAGGTATCGTCACCAACAAAATCGACTAATAAATCTTCACCGTTTCCACCGTTGAGGCTATCGTCACCAACAATATCGAGAATAACATCGTCACCATTTCCACCATTCAAGGTATCGTCACCAAAACTACCAAATAAGGTATCGTCACCGTTAGTTCCATCTTTTATCATAGTTATGTCAATCCTTATAGATTAGGTTAGCAGAACGATTCGCTCGATTTCTCAGGTCATAGCGAATCGTTCTTTATTGATAAAATCCGACAAGCCTACTTCAAGTAATACTTCATACGCTTCAACTAAGATAGAATGCAGCACAAATAAGTATAATAGGCTCTAAGTTACTATTTTTACGATAGCAAGGCAGTTTTATCCGTGTTTTCACTAGAAAACAAGACGAAGTGATTCATATCTTTATCGCCTTGCACCCTTGGGATGTAACATTCAATTACTTGTATATTGAATGATAGATAACAGTGAAGCTGTGAAGCATCCCTAATTGAAAGCGAATGACAATTACATGAAAAATTGCAATTCTCATGAAGACTTACGACTTCCTTTATTGCTTCTAGGCTGTTGTCTTGTTTGTATACTAATCTAAAACTAATCACAAAGAATGTATAATTAGACACCTTCAAGTAAGCTTTAAACTCGGGCAGTTTATCTTTAAATTCCGAATAACTCCGAATTACGTGTAAACTCGAAATTAGAAGGTAGAATAGAGTCAGCCAACATAATTTTTAGCAAAATGTTCCCAAGCGATTTTTTGACTGAAATGGCGCATAAACACGAACTTTCTCAGGAACAGGAGGAAGTTTTTTTACTGCGAATGGGCAACGGTCTAAGCTATGATGAAATAGCCTCGGAATTAGGTACTTCTGCTGATGCTTGTCTCAAAAGAATGGGTCAAGTTTATAAAAAGTTTAACGTTAGTGGTACTAGCAGAGGTAAAGAAAATCGCTTACGAATTTTCTTGAGCAATCAATGGGAACAACTCAAAGCGAATCAGCACTCGCGAGATCGCTCCGAAAATTCCTTGGGTTATAGGCAGCAATCAGAGGTTACTAACCAAAGGAGGGTAGAAAACCAAAAATCGATCGTTGTGCAAAACTTACCAGCACGAGAATATACAACTTTTGTAGGGCGCGAGAGGGAAATTGCGCGATTGAGGGAACTTTTAGATTACGAACATTCCGCTCATTTAATTAGTGTCGATGGTATTGGTGGGGTAGGTAAAACTACTTTAGTAGTAGAAGCTGCTTACCGCTGTTTGAATTCAAGCGAAAATTTTGCAGAGCTTGGTTTTGAAGCCATAATCTTTACATCTGCAAAACTGAATCATCTGACTTCCATCGGGCTTTTGCCGCGACTGGTTTATCAGCGTACTCTGCGGGATATATGCCGAGAAATTGCTCGTATTTTTGAGTCTTCCCAAATCAATAATTTATCGTTGCAAGAACAAATTGAGGTAATTCGTCATAAACTTTCCCAGACTAGAACTTTATTAATTGTTGACAATTTAGAAACCATTGAAGACAAGGAAGAAGTTCTTTCTTTTCTCTACGATTTACCGCCAACAGTTAAAGTAATTATTACTACCCGGGAACAAACATTATTTGTTCCGATTCGTCTTAGTTGTCTGCCATTAGAACATGGTTTGCGTCTGATTCAACATGAAGCGAAAGAAAAAGGTGTTTATTTAGCCGGCACAGACTCACAGAAAATTTATCAAGCAGTCAATGGAGTACCGGCGGCGATGATTTACGCCATAGGGCAGATGGCAGCTGGTTATTTGCTTGAAGATGTATTGGTATTAATTAAACATCCTGAAGGTGATATTGCTCGTTTTTGTTTTACGACTTCAGTAAATCCTCTAAGAAACTCCCCGCCTCATTATCTGTTAATGGCCTTGACTCTTTTCGTACAACCAGTAACTAGAGAAACATTGTCAAGTATAGCTTTTGACAAACCAGACCTAATTACCATATCTCAAGGATTGGTAAAATTACAGCAACTTTCCCTGATTTATCAACAACAAGCACGTTATAGCTTAGCAGCCCTGACTCGCGAATATGCTTCGGCGGAATTAGCTGCAAATAGTCAATTCGCACAACAATTACGCCAGCGTTGGGTTAATTGGTACCTTAAATTTTCCGAATCATTTGAGGATAAGGATTGGAAAGAATGGCATTTAAGCTATGAATATTTAGAAGCCGAATGGGAAAATTTGCAAGCAGTGCTGGAATGGTGCATTGTCAATGGTCGATATTCTGACGTGAAAACCTTGTGGAAGCGTATTAAAGGTTATATTCATATCCGTGGATATTGGGATGAACGCTTAGAATGGAGTGCTTGGTTAATTGAAGCCGCAAAGCAAGGGGGTGATTTGCTAACAGCCTCTGCTGCAATGTGCGATCGCGCTGTGACTTTGGTGAGAATGCGTCAAGTATCTCAGTTGCAAGAGGCAGAAGTATTGTTGCAAGAAGCTTGGGAATTACGCCAGCATCAAACGGTAAGTTTTCAATTAGATTTAGCTGCAAACATGGTGATTTTGCACGTTCATCTTGGACAATTGCAGCAAGCACAAGAATGGTTGACGGTAAAACAACAGCTCTTGGAACAAGCTAAGCTCTCGGAATCGGAATATCAGGAACAGCAAGTTCAAATATTGTATTACCGAGGACAAGTATTTTATCGAGAAGGCAATTATCAAGAAGCACAAACAACTTTTGAGCAAGCATTATCAAAAGCACAACAAATAGAATGGCAAAAAGCAACCGCAGCCATTAACAATTGGTTGGCAGATATTGCATTGTTGAATGGTGACTTAGCACGTACGCGACAACTGTTAGAATTTAGCTTACCGATGGCGCAAAGAAACAAAGATAAGC
>JBCBQE010000406.1:0-6235 GCA_039820385.1 Cyanobacteria bacterium J06635_10 | reverse complement strand
AAAAATGATGAATTTCATCATTTTTTACATCTGATAAGAATATCATTTGCTCCCGTTCTTCTCTGATACCTTCAATGAGAAAAGCTTATAGCTCAACATGCTCTTCAAATTAAGAAAATGTAAAATAAGTTAATTTTTATTAATTAAAGTTAATATAGTTTTGTAACGTTTTTTAAGCGTCAGTTAATTCCAGGGAGCTAAACCTATGCCATTTACTATCGATTCAGCTCGTGGTATTTTCCCAAATACCTTGTCTGCGGATGCGGTTCCAGCAATAATTGCTCGATTTAATCAGCTCAAAGCGGAAGATAGACTAGCATTAATCTGGTTTGCTTACCTTGAAATGGGCAAAACAATTACAGTTGCAGCTCCAGGGGCAGCGAATATGCAGTTTGCTGAAAATACTCTTTCTGAGATTCGCTCTCTGAACTTTAAACAACAATCCCAGGTAATGTGCGATTTAACGAATCGTACTGACACACCAATTTGCCGCACCTATGCAACATGGACTCCTAATATTAAGCTTGGTTTTTGGTATCGGCTTGGAGAATGGATGGAACAAGGTATTGTTGCTCCCATTCCTGAAGGTTACAAGCTTTCAGCTAATGCAAACGCGGTACTAGTAGCAATTCAAGAATTAGAATCAGGTCAGCAGATTACAGTCTTGCGTAACGCTGTGGTAGATATGGGTTTTGACTCCAATCAATTAGGCGACTATACCAGAGTTAGTGAACCTGTAGTTCCGCCCAAAGAAATGTCACAACGAACTCAAGTCACAATTGAGGGTGTAAGTAATGCTACTGTTATCAACTACATGAACCTGTTGAATGCCAATGATTTTGATGAGTTAATAAAACTGTTTGCTCCTGATGGCGCTTTGCAACCTCCTTTCCAAAAACCAATTATCGGAACTGAGGGTGTTTTGCGATTTTTTAAAGAAGAATGTCAAAATCTAAAGTTATTACCAGAACGTGGTGTTTCTGAACCTGCTGAAGATGGTTATACCCAGGTAAAAGTCACGGGTAAGGTTCAAACTCCTTGGTTTGGCGGTAATGTGGGTATGAATATAGCCTGGAGATTTTTGCTTAATCCTGAAAATAAGATTTTCTTTGTTGCTATAGATTTGCTGGCATCTCCTAAAGAACTACTAAACTTAGTTCGTTAGAAATCAGCAGAAACTCAAATTCAACTGGGGGCGGAACTTTTAAACTCGTTCCGTCCCCCTTGCTCGTACTAAAATAGGTTTTTGAAAATTTTGTCTTAATGATACAAGTGACTGAAACAGAATGGTCTCAAACTGAGAAAACAATAGCTCGTCAAGCCTTTGATAATGCTTATGAGCGAGAAATAAGAACTTTGATAAAAGACGTTCAGCAACAAGCTCTCCAGATTACCTCTCTTGAGAATCTATGGCTTCTGCATGACTTTTTGAGTGCCAGAAGACATGAAATCGACGGAAAGTATGACTACAGGTATTCCTCTCTCGTCTTTGTTTTCGCCAGCTTAGTAAAAGAGGGATGGCTGCATATGGATGAACTAGAAGGTTTAAATCCTGATAAACGTTCTAAAATAATTGCTTTATCACGGATGTAGTCAGCAAAAAAAAGCTTCAGAACTACTTGGAGAAGCCAAAATTATATCTGCTCACACAAGAGCTTAAGTAGGCGTTGCTGAATCTGAGTATATCTTGCATTTCCGGCATAATTAAGCAACATTTTTTACTGTGCCTGCTATGTGAGACTGATTCATACTTTCATTCAGCAACGCCAAAATTCTGCTCCCTACAATTACTAAGTAGGTTGGCGTTGAAAATAGTAATTAGGAAAAGGGCTAATTTACATTTTGTTACATACTTCGATTTATTTTTGCCCCGGAGCGAGTTACCTTCCACCTCTAGCTCCCAACTCCGCGAGCCCCTTGGGTATGATAATTGTTTAACCGGACATAATATGACTTAATGTTAAAATTGGTACAACTAAACCCTATAGGCTGCCCGATTGCAAAAAATATTTTCCACAAACGAATGGCCCCTCGATTTCCGAAAGGTGGGTACTTGATAACTGATAACTGATAATTGATAACTGAAATGACTTACAATCGGGAGCATACTCCTTAACCTTTTATTAACCATGACTGAGTAGAAGGATATTACTATAAAATTAGTATCTTTTTAACAAATAAAATTACCGAAAACGGAATTATCAAAGTAATTTATATAACAATTTATCTATTGATGTTTCAGGTAGGATACAGCTTATTAGCTTGCTTTTCTTAGAATAAATCTTCATGTTTGGGAGAATACGAGGAGTGGATGAACAACTTCAAAAACTGATTGAGGAAGTGTGTCTTTACGAAGAAGGTACCCCAGAAAGGCAAAAAGCTTTAAATAAGTTGCTGATGATTGTTCAACAACTACCTGGTATAAAAAAAGATCGGCATCAAGACTACTTAGAAGCTTTAAATCAAACATGGGAATGGGTTTGTCGGAGTATTGATAAATTTAATGTCAATCCGGGTGATTCTTTACAAAACAGTTTAGTAAAATGGATAAATGGCTATCTGAAGTGGCGTATTAAAGATTTATATACTCCCAACAGTAAGTATCCTACTATAAGTTTAGATAAGCCAATAAGTAACGATGAAGGCAGTAAAGTTACTCAACTTGATATTTTGTCAGACTCGCAATCTCAGAATACCACTTTAGATTTGCTCGATAAAAAAATTGAAGAAATTCAAAAACGCTCGCGCCACAGTTGGGGAGAAAGAATAAGTAGATTTATCGAAGAAGATAGAAGCCGGGTGTTAAGGCACTGCTGTACGCGGGTAAATCCAGAATGTAACTGTCAATTGTTAGCAATACGCTTGTTGCTGAAAAACCCTTCTCATAAAATTGCTGATATTGCCAGAGAGTTTAGTGTAAGCAATCAAACTTTATATTCTCATTGGAAGAAAAAATGCTTACCTTTGCTGCAAGAAATTGGTGTGAATTTGAGGATTGATTAATGAATAGCACCCAACCAAATCATTTACAGGTACCTCTGGGAAAAGATGCCCATCAAAAAGCAGAAGAGTTTGCTGCGGAGCAAGATTCTCTGGAGAAGGGCAAACAAGTTTATCTAAATACTTTAGCAGTTTATGCCATTAATAACTATCTCAAATGGCTAAATGTAGAAACGGCGTTACATCAAAGCGATAGTTGGAATTGGAGCATCAGAACATTTTTTGATGTTGCCGATTTAATGCTGCCCTCGGTTGGTAGAATAGAATGTCGTGCAGTGTTACCATCGCAGGATGCCCTAGTCTTACCCCAAGAGGTAACTAGAGAAAGAATTGGTTATGTAGCTGTTCGGTTAAAGGAGCAGTTAGATTTTGTTGAAATATTAGGATTTGTCCCTGCAAGAGCGATAATTGGGCAGTCAGAAATAATTGAAATCAACCGATTGCAATCCCTTGATGTTCTGATTGATACTATAAATCGACGCAAAACTTTGGTAAACTTGTGTCAATGGTTAGAAGGAGTATTCTCGCGAGGTTGGCAATCTCCAGAGTTAGCTTTAGCTGGAAATTTCAGAAGTGCTGGGACTATTACCCGCCAAGATACCGAATCTCAAACAAATTCTATTAGTCGCGCCAAGGTAGTAAATGTTGGCAGGCAGATAGTTTTATTAATGGAATTAACGCCAACAAATAGTGCTGTTTTTGACATTAGGTTGCGAGTTTATCCTGCGGAAAATACCGTTCATTTACCCCAAGATTTGCAACTAACTATCTTTGATGAATCGGGGAATGCTTGTATGAAAACTCAAGCAGAAACCGCTAATGATTGGATACAGCTTGAATTTAGCTGTCAACATGAAGAGAAATTTAGCGTTGAATTAAAGTTAGGAGAAACTTGTATTACCGAAGAGTTTGTTGTTTAAACGCATCGAACAAAAGGTAGAGCATTATGGTTATTGTTAAACTTAAACTCAGAGAAAGTAAGCAAGGATTTCAGGTAGATTTAACGGCGAAGCAACTAGAAATTGAAACAGAAGGATTTTTACCTCCACTACCACCAGAATTGGAGTCATCTTTCAATAACTGGCAACTAGCTTACCGTCAAATTGATGCTGTGCGTTCGGTTTTTACTTCCCGTCAAGTACGTCTTTCTCCCAAAGGTGTTACCAAATATTCCAGCGCTGAGTATACAACTTCGGTTAAAGAAAGTCTCAATCAATGGCTTAATTCCGGCGATAGCAGATGGCTACCCGTGCGGGATAGATTAATTGCAATTAGCGAAGCTACACGCCTCCGGCGTAACGCGCAGCAGTCGCATCAAAGAGATGAGGAAATTCGGGTCATAATTGATGCTAAAGATGTTAATTTACGCCGTCTTCCTTGGCAAGAGTGGAAATTATTTGAGGAGTATTATCCCCAAGTTGAAATTGCACTGATTGCAGCAAAAAATGCATATAAATATTCAAGTTCCGTACTTCCGAAAAGTTCAAAAATTAGAGTTTTAGTTGCTGTCGGTAGAAGCGACGGTATAAATACTAAAAATGATTTAGAAGTAATTAAAGAGTTAGAACAACACGGTGCAGAAGTTGTTTGTTTAATGCAACCAAACCGTAGAGAATTATGTAAGGCTCTATGGGATGATAAAGGATATCATATTTTTATATTTGCAGGACACAGTGGAAGTCGAGAAGATGGGGGTATTGGTTGGATTGAACTCAACGATAATGACAGTTTGAGCATTGAGGAATTTAAAGAGGCTTTAAAACAAGCGATCGATCAAGGGTTGCAGTTAGCAATTTTCAATTCCTGCGATGGTTTGGGGTTAGCTTCGCAATTAGCACAGTTGCATCTACCCCGCTGTATTGTCATGCGGGAGCCGGTGCCGGATAAAGTCGCGGTAGAATTTTTAAAGTACTTTTTTGAAGAATTTACCAGCGATCGATCTCTTTCCAAAGCTTTAAATAGAGCGCGTAAGCGGTTGGAACATTTTAATTTAGATTTTCCTGGTGCAGTTTGGTTACCGACAATTTGCGTTGCACCTAATGTAAAACCATTAACTTGGAAATCGCTTAATGTGGTTTCTCCCGAAATCGTAAAAAAAACAACTGAGGTTGGCTATAATAAAAATCATTATATTAAGCTGTTAATTTCATTTGGTTTGATTGGTTTATTTGCTAGCTGTAGTATTATTGTTACTGGGAACAATACATTTACAAACTTGTTTGGGGATACATCAGAAACCAACAAAGAAGGAAAAGTGAGTTCGGATAATTCGATAATTTTTCCTTCAGGAACATTCCGCTACGGAGGAAGCACCACTTGGGCACGTATTAGCAACAACGCGGAAGAAGTACTTAAAATAGTTCATCCTAAATTTCAAGTAAAATATACGCACCCGAAAAATGATAAACCGGGTTCCGCTACTGGTATCAAAATGCTTTTAGGGGACGAAATTGATTTTGCTTTGTCTTCTCGCAGATTTTCTTTAAAAGAAGAAGAAGAAGCAAAAAAACTAGGCTTTGTTTTAGAAGAAATTCCCGTAGCTATTGATGCGATTGCAGTAGCAGTAAACCGCAATGTCAACATTGATAAATTAACATTAACCCAGCTTGTAGGTATCTATACAGGCAGGATTCGCAACTGGCAAGAATTAGGCGGACAAAATTTACCGATATTACCATTATCTCGACTTAAAGAAGCAGGAGGTACTGTAGAATATTTTTCTGAATACGTTTTAAGAGGGAAAAAAATAGATACGAACTTTGTTAAGCCCGTTCCTATTACTACAAAAGGTGTAGACAAAGTAGCAAAACAACCAGGAAGTATTTACTACGCTTCAGCTTCACAAATTGTCAATCAATGTAAAGTTAAACCTTTGAAACTTGTAAACACACAAGGTTATGCAGTTGCTCCCTATCGACAACCATTAAGGCTTTATCCCGATTGTATAAAAGAGCCGAATCAGGTAGATACCGATATATTGTCTAGTGGCGATCGATATCCTATTACTAGAAGATTATATATTATTTACAAAAAAAGCGGCATTAATAGAGATGAGCCCGATTTAGATCAAAATTTCCACTCAGTAAAAGAATCTGCCGAAGCTGCTCGCGCTTATGCAAATTGGTTAAAAACAAATGAAGGTAAAAATTTAATTCGTCAAGCCGGATTTGCTCCAAAGTAATTAATTTTTTTAGTAGAGATTATTTTTTCAACTAATTGATTGCCGATTCAATCA
>JBCBQE010000405.1:0-6241 GCA_039820385.1 Cyanobacteria bacterium J06635_10 | reverse complement strand
CTTTACTATGAGTTCCCGGGCAATGGAAAAATTGCAAAAGCGCCAAACAAAAGTTGCAAATTGGTACTTAGATATGAACCTGTTAAGCAAATATTGGGGTAAAGAACGCACCTATCATCATACAGCCCCGATCAATTTATATTATGCTTTACGGGAATCCCTACGTTTACTTGCAGAAGAAGGGATAGAAAATAGTTGGGAAAGGCATCAAACGAATGCAGAATATCTTTGGCAGGGTTTGGAAGATTTAGGGCTGACTTTGCATGTTGAAAAACAGTACAGATTACCAACACTTACAACAGTTCGTATTCCTGAAGGCATTGATGGTAAAAAAGTTGCGCGAGAGTTGCTATTAGAAGAGAATGTCGAAATTGGAGGCGGGCTTGGTGAATTAGGCGGCAAAGTTTGGCGTATCGGATTAATGGGTTACAACAGCCGCAAAGAAAATGTAGACAAATTTTTGTCCGTCTTGAAAAAGAAGATAAAAAGTTAGGAGTTGTAGAGACGTAGCAGTGCTACGTCTGTACAGAAGTTTTTATTTTTGTGTATAGCATTTCTAAATTAGTTAGGATTTTTATATGTCTTTGGGAAAAATATAAGGTACATAGAGCCACACCATACTTCTAGAGTATTTACAACTCATAACTCATAACTCCACTACGGTAATTTTGCAAAAAAAGTAGAATAAACCCCCATTTGGAGTACGGTTTAACTGACTGTCTTGCTAGTTAAAACCTGTTAAATTTATTTATGTAAGCTGAAATAACCTCACACACAGATTATTATCATGAATAATATAGACCAGCGCAATCCTGAGTTTTTTGACAATCAAACAGCAGGAAATAATTCATTGTTACAATACATTAAATCTTTAAGTCCGGAAACAGTAACTCAACTTTCTAAACCTGGTTCTCCAGAAGTTTTAGAAGCTGTTGAACGTACTATTATAGGCATGTTGGGTAGTTTACCTTCCGAGAATTTCAACGTCATGATTACTACTAACCGTGAAAATTTAGGAAGACTTTTAGCTTCGGCAATGCTGAATGGTTATCTATTACGCAATGTTGAACAGCGCATGGGATTTGAAAATTCTTTACAATCGTTGTCAACTGATTCTCTAGATAATGATTAATAAGTAATAAGTAATGAGTAATTAACAATCCTCACAGAATCGTAGTTTTTACGTACATGATATAGCCTGTTCCTACTTTTTCCAGGGTAATTTAGTACCCATTTCTGTGAGTGCGGAGAAGATTAGATAGATAATCAGTAAAGAGACGCTAAGAATAAAAATAACTAAGTCTTTATCCATTTTAGATTGCTGGTAAATAGGGGTAAATTCAGCGGCAATATCAAATGTACGGTTTTGATTCCCGACTAATTATCCTAATTTAACATCACCTACACCAAATAAATTTCAACAACAACTAACCATATAAATCAGTTGGTTAAGAACGGGTTCAATTGGTGGCAATGGGTATTCTGTTAAATCGATAGTTACAGTATCGCCTTCCAATTTCAAAAATCGCCAGAAGGTTCCAGTAGTAACGGTACCATAAATGGTGTTGATGGAGTTTTGTGCTTGTTGATTAAATTTTTGCGCTGCTACCATTTCTGCAACACATTGCCCCAATCCTACTTTGAGATTCTCTTTTTTGGCTTCTACTATTACCGCTACAGGTGCTTTAACAAATAATTGCTCCTTGGAACAACTAAGAATAAAATCGCATATTCCTGTTAAACCTGTTTCGGCTTCAACGTTGAATTCTTCTCCAGAAAACAAACTAATTTCGTTATTCAAAGCTTCTTTTACTGCCAATAACAATGGACAGATAATCAGTTCAGATCTGGCTTTTTCTGTATTCAGTGCAATTGCAAGCTGTAGATTCTTGTTTAGAAATTCTGCAAGATAAGAACTAGGCTTTACTATGGTTTCAGGTTTTGAGAAAAAAGAAACGCCTTCTACAAGATTGAGGTTAAAGTCTTGGATAACTTTGGGTAGCGTAAATTGACTGTAAGGCATAGTGAATAACGTCTTGCAACCGGATATATTGCCAAGAACAGTTTTTTCTAACTAAACTTTTAATTATCTCATAAATAATCACTGCATTTTTGAATCAAAAATCTCAAATCATCATATGATAAATAAAACTGCTTGAAAAATCCTAATTAATTAAACTTCTGTATTCATATTCTGTTACAAACTCGTTACTGAAGTTTACATAAAAATTTTTATTGAGAAGATTCTCAATTAACATACGAGATTACAAGGCGTTGCGCTGTAATATGCTATTGTTATTTTGAGGGAAGCAGTTTATTTAATTTACTGTCATTTTACTAAATAACCCTTAAATAAGCAGCAATTAACTTGATATTTACATTATTTTCATACTACAACACCTGAAAATGTGGAAAACTGCGTTGAGTAAATATGAAGGGATGTAAAATATGTTGTGATTTTTAATACTAAATTACGGGTACTGAAATACTAGCATTGACATAAAAGTCTTTTTATATAAATAGAATTTTCCCAACAAACTTTAATCCTATGCCATTTAAGGGATAACCTATCCCAGTGATAAGCTCATATGCAGCGGGCATTGGAGAAGATAAAAAGTCAAATAATTATAGTGCGGGCCTTCCCGGCCCGGTTGGTGCATGCAAATAAAAGAGAGGATTCAGCGCATAACTCAAATATTAGGCAGTAAAGGAATTATTAGCTAAAGCGACTAATTTGCGAAAGTTTCCGCTATATCGGTTTACATCTACATCTCCGATAACTCCAGGTACCCTTCCCCTTTCGGTGTATTGCCAGAAAGTATAACCATTCCCTCCCCAATTATTGGCAGGAACAGTAGGTTGATTTCTAGATGTATAATGTGCAAGCCACAAAGGATAGTCAGTGAAAGCCAGAGTATCATTCATGTACTCCCTCCAGAAAGATGGACTGGTATAAATAATCGGTCTTTCCCCTAAAGCGTCTCCGACTTTTTCTAGCCAATCTCCGATAAGGTTGATCCGTTGTTGAAGATTAATCGCATTCCATTCACGTCCAACCTTGGGAGGCCATTGTTCCACATCCAACACGGGAGGTAAATCTCCTGGCTCAAAAACATTTTCAACAACTCGGAGGAAGTTATCTGCTTGTTGTTGAGCTGTTTTATTGGGACGACAGTAGTGATAAGCACCGCGAATGATACCAGCAGCCTTCATTCTAGACCAATGAGAAGCAAAGGTCTGATCTATCCAAGTACCACCTTCTGTTGCTTTTGCAAAGGCAAATGATATTCCACTACGCTTCACAGTGTGCCAATTGATCGGAGGATTATTGTTAGAAATATCAATTCCTTTAACGGGTTTATCGTCGTCGGAGTTGATTAACAAAATATCAATGGAATGAGTAGCTATTTGTTTATCGTTAGCATCAAATCCTTTAACAGTAATCTTCCTTTTCCCTGCCTGATTAAAGGAATAGAAAACTGACCAATTTTGATTTATAACGGGAACAGTTCCTAGTAAGTATTTATCTGCAAATATTTGTATATAAACAACATCATCAACAGCACTACCTTGGAATTTCACAGCCTCATTAATACTCTCTAGAGACAGAGACTCTGGACTTTGAATCTTGACAGACATCAAAACATCTCCTTAGATTAAATTCAAATTTCCGGGCGGGATAAAGCCTTTTCAAGACTCTAAAATTGGTTTTTTCAGAAAATCTTAAGCTAGAAACAACTAAATCATGGGAAATTCATCCAACAAGTCATCCCCTGGAATGATGGTTGTCGAGAAGATGTATTTACTATTGAGTTTGTAACGTCTATCCTGCATCACTATCTTCATAAATTCATTGTGAGATGCTACTGTACGTCCCACAAGACAGCCAGCACTCCAACGACCAATATCATGACGCGGTGCATTATTAGCGTGATGCTGATTAATTCCAAAATAGCCAGTATGTAGTTTATCTTTAGTGCGGCTTCCGTCGCGGTTAAAATCTCGATGTACAGTTATAGCTCTAACTTGTACAAGAGACGGGTATTGCCTCCGATGGCGGCCAACCTGCCAAGCTTTGAATTGATTAAATTGAATCCTGGCGGCTCCTTCACGACGCATTGGATACCTTGTGTAATAAGTACCCGGTTCTGTTGTTGCTTCCCAGTTACCGACAATAACTGGAACACCATCGCAAATCTCAATTACCATGCGTCGATCGTTAAATCGGTTAGGTGCATCGCTATTCTCAGTTCCATCAGCATTCATACCTTCGACATAAATAATATTGTATTCTCCTGGTCTAGTGTAAATGTCGTAATCCTTGAGGAGCATATACTTAATGATTCGACTTGCTAAACTATTCGACAGATGAAGTTTAGATTTATCTTTAATAAATTTAGACTTGGCTTCAGATAGTTCGTCGGGATCAGTTTGAATTAATTTCTTAGCAGTTTCAGTATCTAAAATCCCTTCTGAGGGACAATCCATGTATCTTTGAAAATCTTTAAAAGCTTGTGAACTAATTGGACCAAACTTGCCATCAACAGGAGGATCGAGCAGTCTTAGCCAAATCAAAATTATTTGGATATCTTCTGCTAATTCTTTGTCAGCACCAATTTGCGTTAGGTCGTATTTTTCCCCAGATTCAAAGAATTCGTAAATGCTTGACATTGTAATTTCTCCAATAAGGTAAAAGATATTAGCTTTCGACTGCTGCCGAAAAGCACGCTTTTTAAAAGCTTTACTGTATAGGGATTAAAAATGTGCATTTTATATGAGGAATAAATATAAATTAGAAAAATATTGATGAGACAGATTATGAATTGATAAATTAATATTAGTTATTTTATTTATTTGTATGTTGGGGTTTGATATGTCGGAGAAATGAGGAGTTTTTCTCCTGACATATAGTCTATGGAAGCTTCTTACATTTCAAGGCTTAAAACCTCAAACCCATAAATTTGTTGCAATTAGTTTATTTCTGAATCCTCATCGAATTTCAATCTTCTTTCTTGTTCTTTTCTTCTTTCTTTTTCTTCAATTTCTTGTAATCTAGAAGAATCATCTTCTAATTTTTGTGGTTTATCATTTAATTTGTCAACTTTTGATACCAAATCTTGTACAAATCTTTCGCTAAATCCAGCGATGAATGCTATAGCCATATAATAATAAATTTGACGGCTAGTTCGTTGTCTATTTTCAATCTCTGTAGAGTTATCGGTAATACCAGACAAACTTAAAAATATACCTGATTCTATTAATGCTACAGTAAAAAGAGCAAAAGACATTCCGACAAATGGATGGAGAAATGCCACAAAAAATAAGTCTTTTCCCTCTTCCTCAGATTGTTCAATATATTTCTTAGAACGTACAACTAGACTGGTTATACTTCCTAATGCGCCCATTGATATTGCTAGATAAATAAAGAATATATCCTGGCTTATAAACCATCTTTTGAATAAATCATTATCAGTAATTTGTTCTGGTATGTTATTTTCTTTTGCTTGAGTTTTAGATAATTCAGTTTCTGTTTGCGATCTTAATAAATACTTTTGAGATTCAATCTTTATTTGTTTTTCTTCAGACTTAACAATTCCGTCTCTAATACCTTCAAAATATTGACCGCCAAAAAAGATTCCCCCAGCAGCTAGACTGGGGAGAAATACAAATAGGATAAAATACCAAGTCAAACCAGAGATCAAGCGATTATAAGCACCTCCATGACCTTTAAGTACAGCCCATAACGGATTCGGTTCTGCCGACTCATAATCTAATTTTTTTCGTATTTGTTGGATAAAAAATTTATTTTTTTCATCAAGCTCTTGATGTTGCAGTAAACTTGAAATAGCTAAATCTACAATTTTAATTTTTTGAGTATTTTTAGGGCTTTTTTTCTCTTCTAATATAGACCTCAAAAGTAATAAGAGAGCAAGCTCTTTTTGCATTTGATTAGTCAATTTCTGTGTTCGCAAAGTTTCTGTTATTTGCTCTAGTAATTCTTTTTCCTGCTTTTGATTATTGTATTTAGGCATTTATTCTACCTATTTGACTTATTTCTATTTTTAAAATACTATTTTTTACAATTGTTTACGTGCATTATTATTACATTTAAATATTTCATTTAACGATTTTAAATAAAAATGTATTTTAGTTTATTTAAAAAATGTTATTTAACTTTTTATCAGATAGCTTATATATACAAATGTATTAGTGTGGCGAGAAGTCAATATGAAAACGCAAC
>JBCBQE010000404.1:0-6258 GCA_039820385.1 Cyanobacteria bacterium J06635_10 | reverse complement strand
GTAAGATTAGCACCACTGAAATTTACTACACTTAAATTCGCATTATTCAAATCCACACCACTGAGTTTTACGCCAGACAAGTTAGCTTCAGCAAGTTCAATACCGCTAAAATCTGTAAATCCCTTGGCGTATTTTTTCAATAATTCATCTATTTTCATCGATGCTACCTGTGAGTTTCTTAAATAGTTGATAAGTTATGCGGAAATTAAGTAATATCTAATTCGGAATTAACTGGGCATGGGGAGTTAAGAGTTAGGAGTTAAGAGTTAAGAGTTAGGAACACGAATAATTTATTCTTCCCCCTCTCCCCCTCTCCCCATCTCCCCTCTCCTGCTTCATAATCAAAAATTAAGTATGATAATTGGCATTGTTGGTCTTGGATTAATCGGTGGTTCTTTAGGTTTAGACTTAAAAAAGCAAGGACATCGCGTTATAGGAATCAGTCGCCGTGAATTAACTGTTCAAAGAGCAATTTCGAGGGGCGCTGTTACCCAAGCGTCGGTTAATATGAGCTTGCTGTCGGAGGCAGAGGTAGTATTTATCTGTACGCCTCTCGGATTTATTATTCCCACACTTGAGCAATTGATTGCTCATTTACCAAGTTCTTGTGTCATAACTGATGTTGGTTCGGTTAAAACCCCTATAGTTAAGGCGATTTCTCCCGTGTGGCAAAATTTTGTCGGCGGGCATCCAATGGCTGGTAGCACTGATTCGGGTATAGAAGCTGCACGTTCAAATTTATTTAACAATAAGCCTTATGTACTTACACCTATAAATACAACTCCTACCTCAGCAATTACGGTTATTGAAAATCTTATTAGTCAGCTTGGCGTTAATATTCATTACTGTTCCCCAGAGGAACACGATAAAGCAGTTAGCTTAATTTCTCATTTACCTGTAATGACGAGTGCTTCCTTAATTACAACTTGCGATAAAGAAGCCGACTCTCAAGTTCATCAGTTGGCTCAAAAGTTTGCCAGTTCTGGCTTTCGAGATACATCTCGCGTTGGTGGAGGAAATCCAGAATTGGGTGTGATGATGGCAAAATACAATCGAGAAGCTTTGCTAATGTCCCTACACAAATATCGCTCGAATCTTGATGAATTAGTTAATTTGATTGAGCGAGAAGATTGGGTGAGTTTAGAGCAAATCTTACATTCAAATAATCAAGCGCGTTCTAAGTTTGTTAAGGAGCTAGATTAAATCGTAAAATTATTTTTTAAACTTACTTAAACTTTTGTAAGTTAAGTAAGTTTTCATCCCTTGCTCCCTACAAGCGGCGAGGTTTAAGGTAGGTTGACACTCCCATCGCTAAAAGCAGTGGGATTCATATGGCATAGCTCACGGATATTCATATTATCCATTCTTTTAACCGTGAGAAGGTTCCCAGGCTCACTCTATTCTCCAATACAGTTCGAGTGTTCACGGGGTGACAAGCACCCCAAAACCTGACTCAGACAAGGATGGCGGAAGTTCAATTATAAAGATAAAATTAAATAATAGTAGGAGTAGTTTTTGATGTTGGGTAACGTTTAATAACCTTGGGTAAACTTTTGGCTAACTACAGCCAACCCCTAATAACTGTTCACTGCTCACTGCTCACTGTTAACTGTCACGCGACTCGCTTTCCCTGACAAACAGTTGACATCAAACGGGGTACTACACCATCATCATGAACTGTAATCAAATCGGCACGTTTTCCAACTTCTAAACTACCCCTATCTTGAAACAGATAAATTGAAGCAGCTGGGTTGCTGTTAACCAAACGCATTGTTTGATAAATCGGCTTACCAGTTTTACGAGCAATAATAAAAATTGATTGCAGCAAACTTTGGGGTACGTAGTCAGAGGAAATCACGTCTACCAAATCTTGTAAAACCAATTCCATTGCAGAGACATTGCCCGAATGAGAGCCACCCAAAACCAAATTCGGCGCACCCATCAAAACCTTCAAACCTTCATTGTGAGAAGCTTTGGCTGCCTCTAAAGTCGTGGGAAATTCCGCAATTACAGCTTTGTTTTCTATCGCTTCTTGTACGTGTTCGATAGTTGCATCATCGTGAGTAGCAAGGGAAATACCTTTAGCATGACTCAAAGCTACCAATGCTTGACGATTTTTTGGTGCATACTTTTTCTGTTCCTGCTGACGGAATTTGATAAACTCTTCCATCTCGGCTGGTGATATTCCATGCTTTCCCATGTAATATTCCTTGAACTTATCAATCCGCACAAACTGACGTTGGCCGGGTGTATGATCCATCAAAGAAATCATTGATAGCAAAGGATTGTCTGCGTATTTTTCCGTCTCCTCATAAACTTTTTCAAAAGATAATTCACAACGTAGATGCAGCAAATGTTCCACGGCAAAACGTCCTTTTGCTTGCCCTTGACAAATGACATCAATCATGGGTGTAAATTGAGTCAATCGAGCCGAACCCGCAGCAGCATCACCAATAGCGATCGCATCGCACACAGTAGTTATCCCAGCACTCGCCAAATTGCGATCGTGGTATGCCGCCGCCGCTTCTAATGGCCAGCGAATACCTGGGCGAGGAGACATACACTTTTCTAAGTTATCAGTATGTAATTCAATCAAACCGGGCATTAGATAATCACCACCCCCATCAACTCCGTGTGAAGAAATTCCCGGTTGAATATCGCTAATGATGCCGTTTTTAACAACAAGCGTTCCCAAAACCTCTTGATTTGGCAGTTGCAGTCGATAGTTAGTGTAAATTTGTTCCATAATTATTAAGTTTAAAAGTAATAGCTAAAAAATTAAAAAGGAATTAATAATTGATCGTTTTGAAGGTTACAGTTTGACAGAATATTAATTTACAATTCCAGATTCTTCAAGAGGTAGCATTACTACATGTCTATATTTTTCCACCTAGTAAACAGATATAGTTCTAAACTCTTAACTCCTAACTCCGCGAGCTCCCCATCCTCAAGTCGCGGTTGCAAAGTTGCGAACGAACTTCCTCATCATGAAAAATCCCAATCATCGCACAACCATCTTTTTGACGTTCTTTTAAAAGTTCAATAACCACTTGACTATTATTAGTATCTAAGGCTGAAGTCGGTTCATCTAATAGTAAAATTGGATAATTAACCGAAAGAGCGCGAGCGATATTAACCCGCTGCTTTTCACCTCCAGAAAAAGTTGTTGGAGAAAGATTCCATAAACGTTGAGGTAAATTAAGCCGAGTAAATAACTCCCGTATCTTGTTTCTAGCGATTTCTTTATCTACCCCTAATTCCAACAAAGGTTCGGCTGCAACTTCTATTGCTGGAACTCTGGGAATTACTCTTAAAAATTGACTAATATATCCTATAGTTTTCTGACGTACTCTTAGCAACTCATAAGATTGAAGCTGACATAAATCTACCACATCTTCTTCGTGTTTTAGCCAAATTGCACCACCATCAACTCGATAATTACCGTAAAGACAACGCATAAAAGTTGATTTACCCGTCCCTGAATCACCAGTTAAAGCTACGCATTCTCCAACTTTTAACCTTAAAGATATACCTTCAAGAACCGGAAATTTAATTCCTCCTTGATTGTGGAGAGTAAAGCTTTTACAAATATTTTCTGCCTGCAATAGTATATTAAGTGGAATGTGATTTATTCGTTGTGGGTTGTTAATCGTTGTTAGATGTTCTGTAATCATAAATTTAGTTGTTGGTTGTTAGTTGTTGGTTGTTAGTTGTTAATATTTAGGAGTCATGGGTTCCCATCTCCCGATTTCCAAATCTCCCTTGCCAATTAAGGCGTTAAAGCTGCACTAACCAAAAGTTGCGTATAGGGATGCTGAGGATCGTCAAGTACTTGATCTGTTAAACCAGATTCGACTACTTGTCCTTTCTGCATGACTAATAGACGATGGGCTAACAAGCGGACAACACCGATATCGTGTGTCACTAAAATTACACTCAAACCAAAAGATCGAACTAGCGATCGCAACAAGTCTAAAAGGCGTGCTTGTACTGAAACATCTAAACCTCCAGTGGGTTCATCCATTAAAATCAACCGAGGTCGCGTAACTAACACGCGAGCTAACTGTAACCTCTGCTGCATCCCTCCGGAAAAAGTTGTCGGTAAATCATCCATTCGTACCGGATCGATTTCAACTTCCCTTAACCAACGTGCCGCTTCTTTACGAATATTTCCGTAATGTCGTACCCCAACATCCAACAAACGCTCGCCAATATTTGCTCCCGCGCTAACTTTCATCCGCAAACCATCGCGGGGATTTTGCCGCACAAAGCCCCATTCAGTTCGCATCAAAGCGCGACGTTTCGCTTCGGGCATTGCGATCATTTCTAAGTTTTCGCCCTTACAATTAGTATAAATAATATTACCAGTATCAATCGATAAATTCCCAGCGATCGCACTCAGCAAAGTAGACTTACCAGAACCAGATTCTCCCACAATTCCCAAAACTTGAGCGGGAAAAAGTTCAAAAGAAATATCATTGCAAGCCCTAATGGTGCCGTAACACTTATTAAGTTGATTAACTTTTAAAAGAGTTTTCATTAATTAATTGTTAGTCGTAATTTGTTAGTCGTTGAAATTATAATTATGAGCAATCGGTTTCTACTCTCTTTGACTTCTTCCTTGTCGTTGATTGCAATAATCTGTATCGGAACATATCCACATTCTTCCACCTTCATTATCAATTAAAACTTCATCTAAATAACTTTCCGTTGAACCGCAAAATTGACAAGCTTTATCCCATCGTTCAATTGCGAAAGGATAATCTTCAAAATCAAGGCTTTTAACTTCGGTATAAGGAGGAATTGCATAAATGCGCTTTTCTCTTCCAGCACCAAACAATTGAAGTGCCGGATTCATGTGCATTTTAGGATTATCAAAACGAGGAATGGGACTTGGACTCATTAAATAGCGGTTATGCACCATTACCGGATAGTCATAAGAAGTAGATATATGTCCGTAATTGGTAATGTCTTCGTAGAGTTTTACATACATTGAACCGTAATCTTGCAAAGCGTGCATTTTAGAAGTTTCCACCTCTGAAGGTTCCAACCAACGTAAAGGTTCGGGAATCGGTACTTGGTAGACGATAATTTGTCCTTCTCGCAATGGGGTTTCGGGAATCCGATGGCGAGTTTGAATCAAAGTTGCTTCACTTGTTTTTTCTGTAGTTTTGACACCGCAAATCTTCTTAAAAAAGCGGCGGATATTAACCGCATTTGTAGTATCGTCAGCCCCTTGATCGATAACTTTTAATACATCATTTTTACCAATTACAGAAGCAGTTACTTGTATTCCACCCGTTCCCCAACCGTAAGACATGGGCATTTCCCGCGAGGAGAAGGGAATTTGATGTCCTGGAATTGCCACTGCTTTGAGCAAAGCACGACGAATAGAACGTTTAGTTTGCTCATCTAAATAAGCGAAATTAAAGCCATTTGTAGAATCTAAATTATTTTGGTAATTCACCATAGTTTACAGATTAATTATATTCGCGTCAGCTATCTGTAGGCAGATAAGATTAATTTTAAAAACAAAAGTATCTTTACATACTTTTGCTTAAGTGTAAATGCTTTTTTAGTATTTATTATTAATAAAACTGCTGTTATAGGAATCAGTTTTGATTAATGTTCGCGCAGCGTGGCGAAGCCATAATTATTAGTTAAGGTAGGAAAGAGGAAAAAACTGTACCGAGATTTTTTTGAAATCAATTAGTTTTCCTATATTTGAGAATGAGCTTTGAATATAATTGATACTCAAATAACAAAAAACAAATACCACAAATTTCAGGACTAAACCCTTTTCCATAAGCTATACAGGCAAACCAAAATCTCAAATTATATTAGCGACTTAGCCGTTAACTTTTTTTCAAACAAGCATTAAGATACTGTGTAAAATAACTTAAAGAAGGCGTTGATTTATTTGTTATTTTTGCTTGGTCATCATACATCCTTAATTGTACAGCATACTTAGCGTAAGGTTGACGAATAAATCCGCTTGCTGCTTCCAAAGAAAAAACACCTCCTTGCAATTCCAGACTAGTTTTTGATGCATTTGAAAGCTGTTTCCAATAATTAATATTAATGGCACACAGATAGCGTTTTGCAGCAACATGAAGACGAATTGGTTCTGTTACCGCAGGTTCAAATAATTCTCTTAATACTGGTAAAGCTCGCTGTTCGTGTTGGTCATCTATACCTTGGACGCTGGGATTAACGCCTAAATCATGTATCAAGTGTCCCATGTCATGAAGCAAACAA
>JBCBQE010000403.1:0-6265 GCA_039820385.1 Cyanobacteria bacterium J06635_10 | reverse complement strand
ATCAGCTTTCGATGGCCCTCGTAAGCTATTTGTTCCGCCTTCTCGGGGTTATTTAGATAAAAATCTATCTTTTGGAGTAGTTCATTTTCGTCTCCATAGCATTCTAAGTGAACGCCTTCTTGAAAAAGAGAAAATAAGCCAGACTGAGGACTTAAGCGATCTGTAAGTAAGAAACCACCTGCCATCAGCACCTCAAAAATCCGTCTATTGCTATCGGAATTTAAGCCACAATTGAAGACTATTCCCGATTTAGTGTAATCTTCCAAGGATTCAATATATGACTTACGGCTAATATCAATATTTATCCAAGAATCCTGTAAAAATTGTAGAAGTCTACTGCGGTAAACGTGTTGTTTAGACTGAGAACCCCGAAAAACGATATCATCGGATTTCGATTCTTGTTTTTGGGGAATATACTGGTTGATAACAGGTGTTCCTGGGAGCCAAAAGACGTTTTTTAATCCTGCTTCTACA
Source organism: Cyanobacteria bacterium J06635_10 (assembly GCA_039820385.1). GTDB lineage: Bacteria > Cyanobacteriota > Cyanobacteriia > Cyanobacteriales > Nostocaceae > Rivularia. The sequence goes on along the minus strand of JBCBQE010000403.1, from coordinate 5,791 downwards.
AAGAAATGTAAATGCTGAACCCCTTGGTAACCCCAATGGTAATCGCACTGAAAAAGTTTGCAATATTCAACAATACTAGTCAACGAACCATCGCCCAGGTGAAAAGTATCACCAATTTTCATGACTTTTGGGCATGTGAATTTCTCTAATCCCCGTGGGATAAAGCTCATATTTCTGGCAGTCAACTGCACAAAGTCCGGAGAAAAGGTACTAGGCAATTGATCTAAAATGATATCAGTAGAAAATTCTCCCTTCGGAACAGCAATGGCTTTACCTGCCTTTACTGCTTCTGGTGGTGGAGAGGGACAAGCAATTAGTATTTGATGGTCATTTTCTTCTAATCGATCTAAATCGAGCTGTGAAATTGATATCGAGGAAGAAATAATACGTAGTTCTTTAACCATTGAGGTATTAGTACAGATTTAATTGAAACAAAATTTTCATGGAGCTTGGATTTACTTTAACTGGCGAGCATTAGCTCAATGTCTTTTCTCAACAATATTGCATGCTGCTTTAAGTAAAGATGATTTATCTTTCGCTTCTTTTGCTATTGCCATAGTATCGCGTTTCATCTCCAATAAATCATAATTTTTAGCTTGTAAATATGCGTTACATGCTGCTTTATCTGTTGAGCTTAAGTGCTTGTGTTCGTATAAGATTATTTTTGGTTTAAACTTTTCAAAATCAATCATTTTGATAATTTCAAAATCAAAACCTTCTGTATCTATATGTATGACATCGATATCGCTAACATTATGTTTATTACATAGAGATGTAAATGTCATACAATCCACTGGAGTTGTAGTGATACGCTCTTGAATATCGGGGATCCAAGTCGAATTTTTTAGTATAGTTTCTAATGAAAAAGAGCCAAGTTGATCGTAAGTTACTGGTAAATCATCGCACTCTTGCAAATGATAGAAATTTTTTACTCCATTCTCAGTTGATATCGCAACATTTTCCAGAGTTATATTCTTGAACTTACTAAAGTTTTTCTCCAATCTTTCAAATACAAATTTAACTGGTTCAATCATTATTCCCGACCAGTTATAATTGAATATAAAATTGCACAAAGGGTCGCCATGAGTTGCATCATTAGAGCCAACCTGTACAAAAAATACATTTTTTTTTGTAATAGCTAAGGAATAAAAAATACAGTCTATTGGATCTGCCTCTAAGACGAATCGCAGACGCGGTGATTTCAGAACACTCCAAGGTAAGATGCTGTATATGATTTTACGTGACATTGCCTTGGTTTTGCTCAGTTTCTGCTTAACTTTTTTCAGGAATTGCATAAAAATTTACCTATTCATTTGAGTAGATTACGATTCAGATTTCACTAACAATCAAGCCTTGAGCTTGAGCTTGAACTAAATCATCAGGAGTATTAATTTCCAAAACAACCTTTTGAGTCAGACAAACCCGAATGGAAAATCCATGCTCCAGCACTCGCAGTTGCTCCAAGCCCTCACACTCCTCTAATGGAGTCGGTTTCATTTGAGCGTATTGAGCCAGGAAATTTCTTTCAAAGGCATAAAGTCCTAAATGGTGGAACACGGGTACTTCCCCACTATTACGAAAATAAGGAATAGGAGAGCGGGAAAAGTAAAGGGCGTTCCCCTTGCGATCGCACACTACTTTAACTGAATTAAAATCTAAGTAGGATTTATCCATATCTAAAGGACAACCTAGAGTTGTCATAGGTGGTAATTCTCCTTGAAGATAAGGATTTATCAGCTGGGTTAGCATTTGGGAAGTAACAAAAGGTTGGTCCCCTTGTACGTTAGCTATAGCGTTCATGTGGGGATAGCGCAAAGCAACTTCAGCAACTCTATCGGTACCTGTAGCACAATCGGAGCTAGTCATTTCAACCTCTCCGCCAAATTTTTCCACGCAATCAGCAATAAGTTCGCTATCTGTGGCGACAACTACTTTACTAAAATGAGGACAGCTTTTCGCCGCTTCATAAACTCTTTGTACCATCGGGCGATCGCCAATCGTTACTAATGGTTTTCCAGGAAACCGGGTTGAGTTGTAACGAGCAGGAATAACAGCAAGGATATTCATAGTCTTTTCTACCTAATAATTTACTGATTTATTCGTTTTTTTCAAGAAGCACTTTACTACTGCCGGGGGTGCTCTCTAGATACACGAACTGATATCCCTGAAAAATTCACCTTTTTGATGCCCTCTGGTTTCATTGCTGCATGCCTAAACGGTGACTTTCAAGCAAACAGCTAAAGAATTAAAAAAGAAAGGAAGTTAAACTTCCTTTGGAATCAGCTTACAAGCTTATAGTGTTGGAATTGAAGGCTAAATAAAGTTTTTAGCCAACCACACTAAGCAAAAGTAAATACATCTGAAGTGATAGCGTTTGCTTGCACTCCTAGCAATAAAGCCAATTGTTCATCACCGCTGATAATCCAGGTATCGTTTGCATTGCTTGAATTACCTGGGATGATAGTTAGTTGCCCAAAGTTTAAATCACCAGATAGCCCTAACAAATCTTCGCCTACTGTAAAATCATTAATGGTATCAGTACCCTGTTCATGTGCTAATATAAATGTGTCTTGTCCAGTTCCCCCACTGAGCAAGTCATTACCACCAGCACCAGTTATCAGGTCATCGCCACCACCACCCTCAATGATATTGTCATTGGCATTACCTTTAAGTTGATCGTCATAGGCTGTACCAATAATGTGATCGATGCCGGTTAAAGTATCTTCGCTACTTTCAATCCAGTCATACCAAGTATTAGCAATCTTTTCATAACCCTCTATCGAAGGGTGAACGCCGTCAAAAATGTCATCTACAGTTAACGCTTTATTGACATCAACAAAAGTAACCTTTTTGCCTGCTGCTACTTTTTCCTCGACAATACCCGGTATTGTTGCATTGTAAGCCTTAGCATTATCGCTCTGAGTAGGTCTCAAAGATGGATCTATCGGCGCAATCGAAGCTACCAAAACATGAGTTGTTGGCGAGTGGTTGGTAATTTTGTCTAGTAAAGCACTCAAGCGCTCGTCAGCTGTGCCAGGATTGGTATTGCTTTTCGTATCGTTAGTACCAATCATCAGCAGCATCATGTTTGGCTGCTGTGCGTTCAACCAACCTTTGATATTGTTGGAGATAAAGTTGATGGTTTTACCACCATACCCTTCATGTTCGTTATCCTCAAAAGTGCCAGTTTTTTGCGAACCGACAAAATCTACTGCTTCACCTAAACCATCAGCAATCAAAAGTTGATCCAAGAAATTTCGGTAGCCACCGGTATCGTTGTTTTGAGGCAGATTCGCAAATTCGGTATTTACGAAACCATATGTAATCGAATCGCCGACAGGTAAAATCTTGTATGGATTTTGAACTGATGGCGTAAATTCACGAGTCACAATACCTGTACTCAAATCGGCAACAACACCACCTGTTGCTTGAGCATAGTTGACCGTGTTAAACTGATCGTCACCATTGAAGGTTTGATTTGCAGCACCGCCAATGAAAGATTTACCTAAGCTAGGAAGCGGGTTTGGATTGGGATTTGGATCTGGATTAGGATTTGGATCTGGATCTGGATTGGGATTGGGATTTGGATCGGGATTGGGATTTGGATCTGGATCGGGATTAGGATTTGGTATTGGTTCAGAAATACTTTGTCGAGGAATCAATTCTATATAATTGATACGCACACCGTCGCTAAGTATATCCAAGCGTAATTCCTGTACACCAGCACTGAGGTTGAGTCCTTTATACTCAACATCTTGCCATTTTTGTGTACCTCCCGTTCGAGAAAAATCAAATTGTGCTTCCTTATTATCTATAGAAATTTTAAGCTTATTGTTATTTCTGCCAGAAGCAACGCGAACCACAACATCATAAACACCTGTTTGGGGAATTTCAAGCTCATAGGTTGTCCATTCTCCCTTTTTTCCCCAAATATTGTAACCACCACCAATATCTTTGGTTTCTAGTATATCTACATCATCATCACGATATTTCCCTGTTTTATTACCAGCATCAGTGTCGTAATAAGTTTCCCCGTTCTTACCACTCCGATAATCTTCAGCTTCAATACGTATTTTACTCATACAATTTTTCTACAAGTATAAAATAGCACTTTAGTCTATTCTAGCTTGAAGAACCCACCTAAATATATAAATGAATTGATAAGCTTATTTAAAGATTTGAACAATCGATTACACAATACCGCTACGAGCAATGTCATGAAGCCGAATTAAGCCAACACAATGGGCCTCTATATCTACTACTGGCAGTACGGAAATTTGAGAAGAACGATTTTCCATAAGTTTTAGTGCGTCGTAAGCCAGTTGTTCTGGTTGAACGGTGACTGGATTGCTCGTCATGATTGCTGCTGCCTGGAGGTGTTCTAGGTCTATAGGCTTGATTGTGGCTATGGAACGTCGTAGGTCGCCGTCTGTAATAATTCCTAGTAGTTGACCTTTCTCGTCAATAACGTTGACAGCTCCTAGTCCTCCTTTAGTGATGGCGCTAACTATTTCAATCCAGCTTGCGTTTGGTATAATCACGGGATTATCTTCCTCATGATGCATCAAATCTGCTACCCGTAAAGTAAGTCGTTTACCTAAACGTCCAGCTGGATGATTAAGTGCGAAATCTTGGGGAGTTATGCTTCGCATTTGCATTAAAGTCATTGCCAAAGCATCCCCAATTGCTAAAGCAACGGTGGTGCTGGTTGTGGGAGCTAAATTCAAAGGACAAGCTTCGCGATCGACTGAAGCATCTAGAACAAAATCGGCTCGAGATGCTAAAGTAGAATTGAGATTTCCCAAAATTCCAATAATTGGAACTTGACGATGTTTAAGATGGGGAACTATCTCTATTAATTCCTGTGTCTCACCACTATTGCTGAACAATATAACTACATCCGAGGCAGTAATAATTCCTAAATCGCCATGCAAAGCATCGCAGGGATGCAAATATACAGCTACATTACCAATGCTACATAGCGTGGCAGCAATCTTTTGTGCAACAATACCAGACTTGCCAACACCTGTAAGCACTATCTTCCCCTGACAATTTATGAGTAGTTTTAATGCCTTTTCTAGTTGATCTATTTGCAAGCGTTTTGCTGCTTCGTTAATTGCGTTTGCTTCCAGCTTCAGGAGTTCGACAACCCGATTTACTGGAACTGAAGTAATAAATGAGTTCATAAAAATATAATTTTATTTGTATTTTGGACATTAGAATGGTTGGTTACATCTTTCCTAATAGTCTGGCAAGTCAAGGGTTCCGATGAGAATTTTTTTTCTCCTAAAAAAATGATCGTGGCTGCCCGTCAACTATGCGGGCTAAATAATAAGAAGACAAAGTTCTTTTTTTCCCTCATCTTCCCCCTCTCCACTAGCCTGCCACCACCAAGGCGATATTGGTGTGGTACCCCCACTAGTTTCTGCCCATACTTTTTAGTAAATGAATATTTTGTCGTACAAAACTTTTATAATCTGGCAAAGGAGAATTACCTTTTAGTAAATTTCGCCGCACATAAGAACGAATAAGGCTTTTCTTAGTCATCATCCTCTTAAAATTGGCGCACTTAATCCCCAGTGGAATGTATTTGATTATTATGACCGAGAAACTAAATTAATTCACTATACAAATCTATACACTCAACCCTGGAAAAGCGCCAATCATCGCTATGGAGAACTATGGTTTACCTACTTTCAGGAAGCTAGAGATGCTGGATACATTACTCAAAAAGATATTGAATTAAGCATTATTCGTTCTTATGTGCGGCGAAATTTACTAAAAGGTAATT
>JBCBQE010000402.1:0-6268 GCA_039820385.1 Cyanobacteria bacterium J06635_10 | reverse complement strand
ATTTATTAGGAGATAAACAGCAAGCACTCAAATTCTACAACCTAGCATTACCTTTAAGGCGCGAAGTTGAGGATAAAAGTGGAGAAGCAACAACTCTCAATAATATTGGTTTTGTCTACTCAGATTTAGGAAATAAACAGCAAGCAATCAAATTCTACAACCTAGCATTATCTTTAAGCGGCGAAGTTGGAGATAAAAGTGGACAAGCAACAACTCTCAATAATATTGCTAGTGTCTACCATGATTTAGGAGATAAACAGCAAGCACTTAAATTCTATAACCAAGCATTACCTTTAAGCCGCGAAGTTGAAGATAAAAGTGGAGAAGCAAAAACTCTCACTAATATTGGTGGTATTTACAATGATTTAGGAGATAAAGAGGAAGCACTCAAATTATCCAACAAAGCATTACCTCTAATGCGCGAAGTTGGGGATAAAAGTGGAGAAGCAAAAATTCTTAGCAATATCGCTGGGTTACACAGAGAAAACGGTAATCTCCAAGCCGCATTCACCAATAGCAAAGCCGCAATCGATATCATCGAAAACCTACGGACTAAAGTCGATCGCAACGATTTGCGTACATCCTACTTCGCCACCGTACAAAATACCTACGAACTCCACATCGATATTTTGATGCAACTGCACCAGCAAAACCCATCAAAAGGATACGATGCTCAAGCACTTGCAGCTAGCGAAAAATCTCGCGCTAGGGGACTTTTAGAACTACTAACCGAAGCAAATGCCGATATCCGCAAAGGTGCGAATCCCCAACTTTTAGCAGAAGAAAAACAATTACAACAGCAGATAGATGCTAAAGAGAAATTACGATTTGAAATACTTAGCGATCGCAATAAAAGTAACGATACAGTTTCAAAAGCTGCCGCACAAAGATTAAAAACAGAAATTGAAAATCACCTTAACGAATACAAACAACTGCAAGTCAAAATTAAACAAAGCAATCCCAAATACGCAGCGCTTAAATATCCCGAACCTTTAAAATTACCGCAAATTCAACAACAACTCGATAAAGACTCCCTACTGTTACAGTATTCTTTAGGAAAAGAACGTAGTTATTTATGGCTGGTAAGTTCTAATTCACTCGACGTTTACCAACTTCCCAAAAAAGACAAGATTGAGAAAGCCAGCATTAATTTATTTTGTTTAATTAGCCAACATAGCTCTAAACCACCTTCAGCCACTGGTAAAGAAAATGCTTGTAAAAATAGAGAAAATTTTAAAACTCCACGCATTGATTTAGCCGCAGAGGAATTAAGCAAACTCGTGCTTGCACCCGTTAAAGATAAATTAGGTAAAAAACGATTGGTTGTTGTTGCTGATGGTGCTTTGCAATATATTCCCTTTGCAGCATTGGCTGATCCTTCGGGAGAGGGGGTAGAGGGGGAAGAGGGGGAAGAGGGGGAAGAGGGGGAAGAGAAAAATACTTCTTCGAGGAAGAATAGAGAAGAGGTTCCAAGAGGTGGTTTAATTCCCAAACCTTTACCATCGCAAAACAACTTTAATTACCAACCCCTTCTAGTCAATCACGAAATTATTAACCTACCTTCCGCGTCAACGATCGCAATTCAACGCCAAGAACTCGCAAACCGAAAAAAAGCACCCAAAACTTTAGCTATTCTCGCCGATCCAGTATTTAACGCTACCGACGATCGATTCGCTAAGCTGTCTCAAAATAAACAACTAAATAAAGTAAATCAAAATTCTCTCGATTTACAATTAGAACGCTCTGCCCTAAAACGTTCTGCCGATACTATTAACCGTAAAGGATGGACACGACTTCTCGGTACCCGCACTGAAGCCGAGACACTTTTGCAACTTTTACCAAAGGGCGTACGCCAAGCTGTTTTCGATTTTGATGCTAACTATAACTGGGCTACTAGCAGCAACCTCAATCAATTCCGTATTCTACACTTTGCTACTCACGGCTTTGTTAACGACGAAAACCCAGAATTATCGGGTATCGTACTTTCCCTCGTCAATAAACAAGGAAAACCCGTGCGCGGCTACCTACGGATGCACGAACTATTTAACCTCGATTATCCCGCAGATTTAGTTGTATTGAGTGCTTGCGAAACCGGACTTGGTAAAAATATTCAAGGAGAAGGTTTAGTGGGGTTGACAAGAGGACTAATGTATGCAGGTGCGGAAAGATTAGTAGTGTCGCTGTGGCAAGTTGATGACAAAGGTACGGCAGCGTTTATGCAGGAATTTTATAAAGAAATGTTGCAAAATGGCAAATCGGCAAATGTTGCATTAAGAGCAACGCAGTTAAAGATGTTGCAAAATCCTCAGTGGAGGAATCCTTATTATTGGTCAGCTTTTACGATTGTGGGAGAGTGGATGTAAGTGGGAGATGGGGAGGAAATTAAAACTCCTAACTCCTAACTACTCACTACTCACTACTAACTCCTAACCTATAAGATTTCAGATTTTGGAATAGATTCTAAAATCTAAAATCCAAAATCCAAAACCCAAAATAGTTAAGCTTTCCGTGAGTAGTATTCCACCACTAACAGTTCATTAACGCTCAAAGCAACCCATTCGCGCTCGCAAACCCCATTGACTTTACCCACCATTGTGTTTTTATCAAACTCCAAATGACTGGGGAGGTTTGCCAAACCGGGATATTGTAAATTAGTTTCTACCAACTGGCGAGAATTATCTTTGTTTCTAACACCAATAACTTCTCCAGGACGACACTGATAGCTAGCAATGTTAACTTCGCGACCATTGATGGTAACGTGTCCGTGATTTACCAATTGACGTGCTGCGGGGATAGTAGGAGCCATTCCCAACCGAAAAACGGTGTTATCCAAGCGCATTTCGAGGAATTGTAGCAATACCTGTCCGGTAGAACCAGTTACTCGTCTTGCTTTGCGGATATAACGCACCAATTGCTTTTCAGTTAAACCGTAATTGAATTTGAGCTTTTGCTTTTCCTCTAAGCGGATAGCATACTCAGAGCGCTTCTTACGGTTTTGACCGTGCTGTCCTGGGGGATAAGCACGTCTAGCACTCTTACGACTTAAACCCGGTAATTCACCTAGGCGGCGTGTAATTCTTAGTCTAGGTCCTCTATATCGGGACATTATGTTTCCTTAATCTAGTCCTTTTTAATTTTACTCAGACATTACATTATATATGTGAAATTAGGAATAGGGAAATGGGGAGGGGGAGATGGGGAGATGGTAAGCCACTGCTCGGCTAGGGTTTCCCGACAGTCACGCAAGTGGCGCAACCCGTTAGGGGGAGAGGGGGAGAGGGCGGAAGAATTTAAGACTTACCAATGCCTCATGCCTAATACCCAGAAAAATGAGATAGCATAACCGAGAGGTGTTTGGAGATTTTTCATGCTCGAATTTCGTAGGTTCAGCAAAGATCGCAATTTTCATTCAGTAAATTGTGATACCAAAATGTTTTCTCGGCTACGCTTCGATTTGAAATTATTTAAATTAACAACGAAACTAACAGCACCAGTTCTAGCTATAGCTGGTAGTTTAGTCATGACTTTACCCAGTAATGCACTAAGCACTTCTTTTAGACGAAATGGTTATCGTGTATGTGCGGCGCGTCTTTTGAGTGTAGGTATCCCAGCAGAAGCTGCAAGTAGTTCCTGTGCTGCAGCCCTTAGACCAAGAGAAGTCTCTTCATGTGTAGGTAAAATTCAGGGGAAAACCCAAATTCCCGCTACAGATTCCCTTTCTTTTTGCCGACAAGCACGTCGTCCCAATGATTTGGCGACTTGTGTTGTTGGTATCGGTACCGTGAGCCAGGAAACAGCTAATCGACCTATTTTAAGTTACTGTAGTCGCAGTTTGCTACCCGTTGAGTTTGGTAAATGCGTAGTAGGTTTACGTTCTGAAATCGACTTTTCATCCACGCAAGCCATGGAAAGTTGTATCAATGCTAGCGACCAAATTAGCAATATTGTACCTTCATCAGTACCCAGAGTTACTCCATCTACTACGGAATTCAGCCCCACTTTTGAAACAACTCCGATTCGTTAGGGGGCTGAGGGGCTGAAGGGCTGAGGGGAGTACGGTGAAATGAGCAACTCTTTCTCCCCCTCTCCTCGGCTCCCCATCTCCTCGGCTCCCCCTCTCCGAGCGCTTACCTTCACGAGCCTCCTTCTTATCCGAACTGTATTGCCCCATGCCCTATTAGCAACAAAAAACAGGTCGGGCTTGCACTGTGAGTAAACCCAACCTACATTTTTTATTCAATTGTATTTTTGAACATATTTTTGCTACGATTGAGAGATTGCGATAATTGGCAGTCATTTTTATGACTGCTTATTTACTATTCTTCTTTTTTACCGAATACCATCTGTAGGGCCATTGCCTTTCCACCTGCTTGATGATATTTATCTGCCCAAGCACGAATGATTTGATCTAATTCTTCTAGGGCTTCATCTATCCGTTCGGGTGGAATATCCATTTCTTCCAAAACTCGCATTGTATTTGGCTGTCTTTCTGACCACTCTCTCATCATGCGGAAAAATCGGGCAGTATCTTCCACCATGATGTAGGTGCGCTCTTCGTCCGAAGCTGTCGCGTAATAGGGACGAGTAAGAGCATAGAAAGGCATTCCCCAAGGTGAATCAACTCGCGTCACCGTACTCGAATAAAGCAGACGGCGCTTGATATGCTCTGCCAAAGCCTCACTTAAAGGCATTTGATTCCTCGCTGGCATATCTTCTTGGGAACGTTTATGAAGAAATTCAATTAACTCCAAAAATTCAAAGGAGGTAATCAACTGGGCATCAGGCAGATTGGGCGGTAATTTTTGTTCAATCTGTCTTTTTTCCTCAGATGTCAGACTGGTGCCGGGAATACGCGATCGCCCCGGCTGCCAAGGAAATTTTTCCATCCATACGTAAGGAAACTGAATCAAATAGCGCGGTTCCTGAGAACCTAACATCTTCAGCAGTCTTCCTTCAGTCAGCGCTTGTCTGACTTCTTCTACAATGGCTTTCACTCGCTTTGGCTCTAAGTGATGCAAATGACCGGTCATTCGCAGGTTTTGACCCTGCTCTAAATAGGTCATATAAATTGCACATTTAGCCGCCGTTGCTGCTGCATCTAAAAAAGCCCCGTGTCTGTGCCCGCTAGTTCGCATGGCACTGAAAGCCAAATAGAGCATGATCTGATCCATCGCGCTGGGGCCAAGACGTTTGATCAGATCGGTATCGTTACGCATATTACAAACTGTTGAATAGCAGGTTTACAAAATGATGAATTACAGGAAAGTAAGTAGTATACACCCGAGCGCAGGCTATGTGTTCACTTTAGTTTATCTATTATGCGACAACTAAGGGTATTAGTGGTAGTTATAAACAACATTTTACCCGTATTTTTACAGTAAGTAGTTTAAACCGACTTTGTTCGTAAGATTGCCAGCACCTTTTTTGTTAGTATTCCTACTAACTAATGTAAGTAAGTAATTTAAGGTTTCCGCACCCAAAACTGCTTCTATAAGAAGGTTTCAATTGACACGGCGTTCTCGACTACCTAACCCAACCTTTCAAGCGTGTCCTTTTTACTTTCATTCAAAGATTTATGTTAACAGTTCTTAACTGCTGAGATGAGACGATACCTAAAATGCAGGGGGGAGGCTATGTCCTTGAGGACACCCTCCCTCGCTTGTGTTACCCGAGATGCCAGTACCTGTACCTCGTTAATTTGTTTTAAAGCCTGCCCCGGGTTGCTCATAAGACAATACGGTTCAGTTAAGACATCGAGCGTTGCCCTCGATTACTCCTGGTGCTGAGGGGCTGAGGGGAGTAAACGGTGCTGAGGAGAGTACGGTGAAATAAGCAACTCTTTCTCCCCCTATCCTCTGCTCCCCGTCTCCTCGGCTCCCCCTCTCCGAGCGCTTACCTTCACGAGCTTCCTTCTTATCTGAACTGTATTGGCCCATAAAGGCATTACCAAGAAAGGCAGTGGGCAGTGGAAAAACCGGCTTCTAAGGTTCAACTGTTCGCTAAAAATCGCTGGATACCTAGAAATTTGGGCGAGGTTTACTTGAAACCCCTTAATTTATTCATGGGCTTATCCTTTTCTCAACTAGAGGAACGAGGCGCTTTTACCCGCTGTTGCTGTAATTTCTCGATGCTGAAGGCGGCGGCTCCGAAGGTAACTAATAAAACTCCGATAACTTGAATTAATGGTAAAGTTTCTTGAATTATGATCCCGGCGAAAATTACGGTTAAAGTTGGAACCAACGCTCCGATTAGCCCTGCTCGTGTAGCC
>JBCBQE010000401.1:0-6275 GCA_039820385.1 Cyanobacteria bacterium J06635_10 | reverse complement strand
GAATTATGATGGGTTGATTCTAGAAAATATGCTGTATAAGACAAAACCTGACATTACTAGGACTTACGCAACTGGCACATTTTTTTGTAGGGTGCTGTGACAGTTTTACTGAGTTTTAACGTAATAATATGGCAATGAGGGTACGGCACCATCCGAGTCTTGTGACGCTTGCGTAAGTCCTGATTACTTAAGGTTTCAACAGGAGCATGGGAACAGTAACTTTGTAAATTGGTATTAAAAATCGTTAATCTAAGAATATAAGTATTTTTTTGAATAACGACTATGGAACAGGTAAAAGGACCAAAAACTCCCAAATTTGCTCAACTGATTGAATGGATTTTCAATCCCTTGCAATTAATGGAAAAATCAGCCAAAACTTATGGAGATACTTTTAAATTATCTCTGGTTAGCGAAAATCCGATGGTATTTATCAGCCATCCCCAAGCAATTAAAGAAATTTTTACTGCCAATCCCGATAATTTTGATATCGGTAGGGCAAACCAGATTATTGCATCTTTACTGGGAGAGCAATCCTTAGTTTTACTTGATGGTGCACCACACCAACGTCAGCGAAAGTTATTAACGCCACCGTTTCATGGAGACAGAATGAAATCCTATGGCGAATTAATTTGTCAAGTTACTGAAAAAGTTATTAGTAATTGGAAGATTGGCGAACCTTTTGAAGTTCGTAATTCCATGCAAGAAATTTCCCTCAGAGTTATTTTACAAGCAGTATTCGGACTTAATCAAGGGGAACGTTATGAAGAAATTAAACAGCTAGTTGCTTCAGTATTAGATATATCCGGCTCCCCTTTAAAGGCAACACTGGTATTTATCCCTTTTTTACAAAAAGATTTAGGTGCTTGGAGTCCCTGGGGTAACTTTCTCCGTCAGCAAAAACGCTTAGATGACTTGTTATACGCGGAAATTCAGGAACGCAGAGAGAACCCCGATGCTTCCCGCCAAGATATTTTATCATTAATGATGGCTGCACGGGACGAACAAGGTCAACCCATGACAGACCAAGAAATGCGCGATGAGTTGATGACATTATTAGTCGCAGGGCACGAAACCACTGCTTCAGGCTTAACTTGGGCATTTTATTGGATTCATCATCTACCCGAAGTACGGGAAAAACTGTTAGCAGAATTAGATGGGGTTGATACTAATCAAGATTTAAGTGCAATTGCGAAACTACCTTACTTAAACGGAGTTTGCGCCGAAACATTACGCATCTATCCCATTGCTTTAATTGCTTTCCCTCGCATTACCAAAGTACCGATGGAAATAATGGGCAGAGAATATCCCGCAGAAACATGGTTAACGCCATCTATTTATTTAACCCACCATCGCGAGGATTTGTATCCACAACCTAAACAGTTTAAACCAGAAAGATTTATTGAAAAACAGTATTCACCCTATGAATATTTAGCCTTTGGTGGCGGTAATCGTCGCTGTATTGGTATGGCGTTTGCTTTGTTTGAAATGAAACTGGTATTAACAACGGTTTTGAAAAACTTAGATTTGAGTATATTTAATAACCATCAAGTCAAACCAACTCGTCGCGGCGGTACCTTAGCGCCTTCTGGTGGTAAATGGTTGGTGGTGAAAGGGAAGCGGGATGTGAAAGTTAAGGTAGGGGTTTGAGTTGTTTTTATTGATTGAAAGATAATTGAGATACGGGCAGGATGCTGCTCAGTTTGACTTCAAGTTCATCTGCCCGTTAACTTCTCTCCCTAGCACAAGATAATTTAGTGACATATTTTACGAGACATTAAGCTCGTCTTTATGAGAAATTCTTATTAAGAATACCATTTCTTTATACAGAAATGGTATTTTATTGGTATATTTACGTAAAAGTCATTGATAGAGGTAATTCAAATAACACAAATATTTTTATTGAGGAATGACGATAAAATAGCCAAAAAAAAACGAAATTAGCTAAAAAAATAGCTTTTGGTATAAGAATCATATTGATGAAGATTAAATTTATGATTCTATCTTAATAAGACTTACGCAACTGGCACATTTTTCTTGTAGGTTGTGTGACACTTAGTAAAACTGGGGAAGGTAATAATAAGGCAATGAGGGTACAATACCGACCAGATATTGTGACACTTACGTAAGTTCTGATTAAGTTTCAACATACATAAAAAATAGTAATAGTATTAATGGAATCTACAATTACCGATTTACCCATCGTCAGCTTTTCTGCTGCGCCAGAGACTTTATCAGAACAAGAGCAAACAATCAATATTGCTAGCTTTAATCTAACTGCACCGACACCATCAAATGAGATTACAGGTAGCAATGGCAATGATTTTCTTCAAGGAGATCGGCAGGGAGCACCAACAAAAAATGATTTAATTGATGGTGGCGATGGTCAAGATACCCTTGTAGGAGGAGAAGGTCAAGATACCCTAAATGCCGGTAACGGCAAGGATTTCTTGCGGGGTGATGATGGTCGAGATAGCCTCAATGGTGGCGATGGTCAAGATACCCTTTCGGGAGGTAAAGGTCGAGATACCCTACGTGGCGGTAACGGCAACGACTTTTTACAGGGTGATGATGGTCGAGATAGCCTTAGTGGCGGCAATGGTCAAGATACCCTTTTAGGAGGGGGAGGTCGAGATAGCCTTAATGGCGGCGATGGTCAGGATACCCTTTCGGGAGGGGAAGGTCGAGATACCCTCAATGGTGGTAACGGTAAGGATTTCTTGCAGGGTGATGAAGGTCGAGATATCCTCAATGGTGGGGATGGTCACGATACTCTTTTAGGAGGGGAAGCTAACGATATCTTAAATGGTGGTAACGGCAAAGATTTCTTGCGGGGTGACGAAGGTCGAGATATCCTCAATGGTGACGATGGTCAAGATACTCTTTTAGGAAAGGAAGGTCGAGATACCCTCAATGGTGGCAATGGTCAAGATATTCTTGTGGGAGGAGAAGCAAGCGATATCTTGCGTGGCGGTAATGGTAATGACTTGTTGCAGGGTGATGATGGTCGAGATACTCTTTTAGGAGGAGAAGGTCAAGATACCCTCAATGGTGGCGATGGAGTAGATATCTTTGTCATAGCTCCAGGAGAAGGAACGGATATAATTACCGACTTTGGCAATGGAAATGATATTATCGGTTTGGCTGACAATCTAAATTTCGGTGATTTGTCCTTCTCCGGCGATGATATCATCTTCTCTGCAACCTCGGAAATTTTAGCCACTTTGACTGGCATTAATACAACTGCTCTCACTGTTGACAATTTCACCATCATCTAGTATTCGTTCACGCTAAAAATACCGGGTGGAAGCAGGGGGGAGTAACTTTGGCGTATCGCGAAGCCCATGGCGAAGGCTTATTGCGAAGCGCATGCGTGAGCGGCTTATCGCTCCTCGCCGTCACCCTATAAGGCATCACTTGAGGGTTTTAAGGGTTTGAAAACACGCCTTAGCCCCGGAGCTGCTTGTGGCTCCGGGGTTGGGGTGGGGTACTACTCCAACTTCACCCCCCGAATTGCATAATCCAACAATTCCATCGGATGCATAACCTTCATCTCCTTACCCTGGGCTTTCAAAGACTTGCTAATCTGCAAACTACACCCAGGATTAGCCGAAGCAATCATTTCGGCACCCGTATTTACCAAATTCCGGGCTTTTTGCTCTCCCAATTCTTCCGCAACTTCCGGTTGCAGCATATTGTAAACCCCGGCACTACCGCAACACAACGCCGCATCTACAGGCTCGCGTAATTTCACACCGGGAATCTTTCGTAACAATTGACGGGGTTGTACGCTGATTTTTTGTCCGTGCAATAAATGGCAGGCATCTTGATAAACCATTGTCAGGGTTTCGTCTTTCAAAGGCGATAATTTCGCAGTTAAACCCACCATGATTAAAAATTCTTGAGCATCTTTAACTTTATTCGCGAATTCTGTTGCTTTTTCCTTATATTCAGGGTCATTTTCTAAAATATGATCGTATTCCTTCAAAGTATGACCGCAACCTGCAGCATTGATAATTATATAATCAACATCCATATCTGCAAAACTATCGATCATCTGTCTTGCCAAAGTTTGCGCTTGCTCAGTTTGCCCCTGATGCTCGGGAAGTGCCGCACAACAGCCTTGAGATTTAGGAATTACCACCTCGCAACCATTGGCAGTTAACACTCGCACGGTAGCTTCATTCACCGGGGAGAAAAATAACCGCTGCACGCATCCTAATATTACTCCCACGCGGTAACGTTTTTCACCTTGCGCCGGAATTACAGTAGGATAATTATCTCGAAAAGATTTACCAGTAACTTCCGGAAGAATTGATTCCATCGCCGCTAAGCGGGGAGATATCTTTTTAAGTAAACCAGTAGCACGAATTAATTTTGGTAATCCCAACTTTTGATAAATTAATAATGGCGCAAGTAGAAGGCGCAATCTTTGAGGATAAGGAAATAGTAAAAAAATTAATTGTCTAAATAATTTATCCGGTAAACTGCGGGGAAAATTCCGCGTCACTTGGTGACGAGTGGCGCTAATTAACTTGTCATATTCTACACCAGAAGGGCAAGTCGTGACGCAAGCCAAACAACCCAAACAAGAATCAAAATGTTGAGCAGTCGCCTTATTTAAAGGAATTTCTCCTTCATTAATAGCATCCATCAAATAAATTCTTCCCCGTGGAGAATCCATTTCCTTCCCAATTACCCTGTAACTCGGACAAGTGGAAAGGCAAAATCCGCAATGTACGCAAGAATCAATTAACTTAGGTTCCGGCGGATGGATATCATCAAAACCTTTTATATTTTTCAAAGAAGCAATATTATTTTCGTTATTTTCGGAAACTTGCATGATTAATTAGTTGTTAGTTGTTAGTGGTTGGTTGCTAGTTGCTAAAAGTTAAGAGTTAGAAGTGAGGGGTGAGGAGTGAGAAGTTAATAATTATTAGTCTCCTTGTCTCCTTGTCTCCTTGTCTCCCCATCTTTTCAAATCCCTCCCACAAACCTTCCGGGACTTAAAATATTTTCAGCATCAAATTGTTTTTTAATTCCCTTCATTAATTCCAACGCATTACCGCCATAACCCCAAACATCTAACTTTTGCTTGACTTCTACAGTTGCGGATAAAATCGTTAAAAAACCACTCTTTTGTTCGCACAAATTCCGCATTTCTAAAACCTTTTTTTCATCTTCAAATCGTAATATTCCCAAACCGCTAGTCATATGAATTAAACCTAAATCGGCTTGATTTAAAACCTCAACGGCAGCATTTGGTAATACTCCTATTTTGCAAGTAATTGCTGATTCTGAGTCAGGTAAATGTATTTGTTCTGGTAATCTCTGCCATAAGTCTCTTTCTTCTGTATCTGAATACACTACGCTAGTTAATCCTAATTTTTCTCCTACTTGCAAAACTTGGTTTAACTGTTCTTTGACACTTTCGGGGATACTCTCGAAACGCATAATTAATCCCAATCCTTTACCCAATCCCATATTTGATACTAGTTGAGAAGAAAGTAAATCGGCTTGGGTGGGGGTTAAAGCGGAACCACGAAGGGTTTCTACTGCTTGGAATATAGCTTCTTGGCTACCCGTTAAGATCGCAGTTCCCGAAGCTGACTGCATGGGATATAGCCGAAAAGTAGCTTCTGTAATAATACCTAAAGTCCCGTAGGATCCGGTAAATAATTTCATTAAGTCGTAACCGGCAACATTTTTAACCACTCGTCCCCCAGCCCTAGCAATTTTACCATCGGCACGGACAAAAGTAATACCTAATAGTTGGTCGCGCACACTACCATAACGCTGTCTTAGAGAACCAGTATCCCCAGTAGCGATGATACCGCCAATAGTTGCCAAGTCTGGTGCTGTAGGGTTAAGGGCAATAATTTGGTTATTTTTCGCTAAATTTGCATGAATATCGGCTATTTTCACCCCAGCTTCTACTGTAAGAGTTAAATCGCCCACAGCATGATTGATTATTTGGTTGAGGCGTTGTGTACTAACAACGATATCGATACCTTTAGCTAAACCACCCCATTTAAGTTTACTACCATTGCCGCAAGGCAAAACGCGCCACTTATTGCGATAAGCTTCAGTAATAACTTCAGCGAGTTGTTCTTGGGTTTGGGGATAAACAACGCAACTAGGGAGATTTCCCGGTGATATGGCTGCCTTTAACTCCTTATTGTCCCCTATACCGACCGTAGAGTGAAGCCCCGAGTCGTAAATAAGATTTTCTTCTCCAACAATAGATGTGAGACTAGAATGGTAGACACTCAGCGTAC
>JBCBQE010000400.1:0-6292 GCA_039820385.1 Cyanobacteria bacterium J06635_10 | reverse complement strand
ATAAATTACTTCACAACTGGTAGGGTCAAGTTGCAAAGCACCCCATTCTAATCCAGGTTTTACATTTACTTTTCCTCTCCGCAATAATGCCCGAACGCGAGCAACTAACTCTTCTTCCTCAAAAGGCTTAACTACATAGTCATCTGCACCAGCATCCAAGCCAACTGCTTTTTCATGGGGGCTATCCCATCCCGTCACCAGCAGAATTGGAATCAAGCAGCCGTCAGAACGAATTTTTCGGCACAGACTAATACCATCTAGCTTCGGTAAAGTTATATCTAAAATAATTAAATCATAGTCAAAAGCTTGAACTAAATCCCAACCTGCCTCTCCATCGTTGGCAATTTCAACTACATAATTTTGATGAGTCAGTACAGCACTAAACTCCTGGGCAACAAGTTCGTCATCTTCTACAACTAAGATTTTCATCGTTAAAATTAAAGATTTATATCAAAAAAAATTGAACTTCAAATATAAAGTGCTTCGCTTAATTTAATTTTAGAGTAGAAGATTAAACCAGTTTTGCTTTAGATAACAAATGTAACTTTTATTTAAGATTTTATATATCTTTATAAATCTTAATTGGAGAGAGCATTATTTGAAGATAAAAACAGTTTCTTAAGCAAAGGGGCACGGTAATTAAGTCGATAATTTGATTATCCTCACAACTTCCTCAAGTTTTTAATTTAATTTTAGATTAAATCAGTTAGTAAAAGTACTTGTATCAGATATTTTTGGTGTTCGACGTAAGAGGTTAAAATATGTTTAATAAAATTTTAGTTGCTATAGATGATGAAGAAACTAATCAACATATTCTGCGTCAAGCGATCTCTTTAGCTTTAGCAACAAATGCTCAACTAATACTTACCCACGTAATACTTCCTTTACATGAAATATATCCGCAGCCAGGATATATTGCTGTACATGGTTATCATCCTAACCTGCACGGTGGAACTACAATTAATTACTATATGCAAAGACTACGGGCTTTAGAACAAAAAGGCATTGAATTGTTACAATCCTTTGCGAATCTTGCTAAAGCTGATGGCGTGAAGGTTGACTTTGTTCAACCTACTGGTTCTCCAGGATTTATGATTTGTAATCTTGCTCGCCACCGAGAGATTGACCTGATTATAATCGGCCGTCACGGGCGTAGGGGATTGAGTGAATTTTTCTTGGGTAGCGTGAGCAATTATGTACTACACCATGCACCTTGTTCGGTGCTAACAGTACAATTAACAATGAACAATGAACAGTTAACAATGAACAATGAACAATTAACAATGAACAATTAACAATGAACAATTAACAATGAATGTTGATCATTGATCATTGATCATTGATCATTGATTATTATGTTTACAAAAATTTTGGTTGCCCTAGACTATTCTGATACGAGTCAGTACCTCTTTGATGAAGCTGTATGTTTGGCACAAAAAACAGGTGCAAGTCTCATGTTATTACATGTTGTATCGACCTTTGATGAACCATCTGTTGACCCTTCATTTATACAACCAAATATTCTTTATGCAGAACTACAAAGTGAAACTCATCATCAAAATTTGAGCGATTGGGAACAAATTAAGCTTCTGAGAAAAAATTGGCTGGGTTCTTTGTGTAGATCGGGGATTTCTTTAGGTATTAAAACTCAGTTTACTCTCAATACAGGCAACCCAAGTAAAATTATTTGTCATATTGCTCGTAGTTGGGATGCTGACATAATTGTAATCGGTCGTCGAAGTTGTCGTGACTCTCATTCTTCGTTTTTAGGTAGCGTCAGTAGTTATGTTATGTATCATGCCCCTTGTTCCCTACTAACA
Source organism: Cyanobacteria bacterium J06635_10 (assembly GCA_039820385.1). GTDB lineage: Bacteria > Cyanobacteriota > Cyanobacteriia > Cyanobacteriales > Nostocaceae > Rivularia. The sequence continues at coordinate 4,472 of JBCBQE010000400.1, read as the reverse complement.
GTACAAAAACATCTCTAAATCAAGAAATAAAATTTATTCGACCTGTTCTTCACAAAAATTAACAACAAATACTTATAATAAACAAGTCTCTGCAATACTTACAGCGTCTATAGGAATCCTACTTGAAAATTGAAAAAAATTCAGTACCCTTTAATCTTCTAGAAACATGACAGCCTAAGCGCATGATTGACTCTTGCCTACCCACACGAATAATTATGGCTTCGCCACGCTGCGCCTTCCAAAAATCAAAACGGATTCCTATATGATTAAGATCGTATGAGTGATTGTTCGCGCTTGTTGAACGAATATTATTTCATATTGTGAAGTAAGTAACTTTAGTTGCGTTCGACGCGGAGGTAGCAGGGAGCAAGCGATCGCCATTAAAATAAAAGGTGTAATACTTGTCTTAACTTAGACTATTAGTTGTCCTGAGGCATTTTCATGCAATCTAATGCCGAACCAATTGATTTACTTGATTTAAGTAGAGTCATAAATAGAACTCCATCAATAGTAACGCCAGATACTTTGGTAATTGATGCGATTGCTTTGATGACTTTTCAAGTGCCTGAGAGCAATAGAAACTTAAATAGATCGAATCCTTCGGAGGCGGCGGTTGGAAGAAACCATCGGCAGACAGATTGCGTACTAATTATTGAAGATTCTCATTTATTGGGTATATTAACACCATCAGATGTAGTAAGACTTACTCTAGAACAGAAGGATTTCACACAAAGAAAAATTGCCGAAGTGATGACGCAGCAAGTAGTAAGCTTAAGGCAATTTCAAAATCATGATATCTTCACAGCATTACGAGTAATGCGTCAGCATGGAATTCGTCATTTACCGATTGTCAACGAGCAAGAGCATTTGGTAGGAATTGTGACGGAAAGTAGTTTATTGCAGGCGTTGGATTTTGAAACATTACAACACTTAGAGATAGGATGCCAGCAGCTAGAAGCAATCGCCGCCAATACTCCCGTCGGAATCTATCGCTTTATCTACCATGCCGATGGAAGCCTATCAATACCTTATGCAAGCGTTGGTTATCGGGAACTTCTGGGTTTAAATCCTACCGATATGAGCGCTCACCCAGAAGACGTACTCGCAACGATTCATCCTTCGGATAGAGAGCGGTTTGCACAAGCATTTATAAGTGCTTCTCAAGAGCAAAATCAATCGAATTATGTGGAATATCGAGCCATTGATGTTTTAGGACAAGTAAAATGGATTGGAAACAATTTTCGCTGTTTCGCGAGTAAAAACGGCGATCTAGTCGTGGATGGAGTAGATATTGACATCACTACTCGTAGACGTGCAGAAGTTGCGCTACAAACAAGTGAAGAACGATTTCGCTCTTTGGTAGAAATATCGAGCGATTGCGTGTGGGAAATAAACGAACGCGGTTTTTTTACCTACACTAGCCCCAAAGTATTTGACATCCTTGGTTATCACCCAGGAGAAATATTGGGTAAAATGCTGTTTGATTTGATGTCTCCCCAACAAGCTCAACAGTTTGGTGAGACTATCACCTCATTTATGCTAGAAAAGCAGCCATTTAAAAATTTAGAAAATGTCAAATTCCACAAAGACGGACATTCCGTAGTTGTGGAAACAAGCGGGGTACCTATATTTGATGCCAGGGGGCAATTTCGAGGATACCGCGGTATTGACAGAGATATTACCTCACGCAAACAAGCTTTATATGCATTACGGGAAAGTGAAGAACGTTTTCGATTGTTAGTAACTCACGCTCCCGTTGGCATATTTCAAACTGACTGTGAAGGAGAATGTATATTTGTCAACCCGCGTTGGTTAGAGTTTTCTGGAATTCCTTCAGAATCAGCAATGGGAAAAGGTTGGGCTAAAGGGTTACATCCTGAAGATAAAGAGCAAGTTTTTCGCGAATGGTACGATGCAGCAGCACAAGAGCGAGAATTTGCAATGGAATATCGTTTCTGCACGCCCCAGGGTAAAGTTACTTGGGTGTTTGGAAATGCAATAGCTATATATAATCAAGAACAAGAAATTACGGGATATTTGGGGACTTTAACCGATATCACCTCACGCAAACTCGCAGAAGACAAACTACGTTGGACTGAAGCTACGCTGCAAGAAGCGCAACGTATAGCTAAAATTGGCAGTTTCACCAGGGATTTGACTACAAATGAAAGATGGTGGTCGGAACAATTCTACCGAATAATTAACTTGAATCCCGGCGATGCAATGCCCGAAATGGAAACCATTATTAATTCTATAGTACATCCAGAAGACCGCTCGCGACTTTATCACATGGTAATTGCTTACATGGAGCGGGGTATTCCTTACGAAACTGAAGTTAGATTGTTAGGTCCCGATGATAGTATTGGCTATGTATTTATCTGCGGAAGGGTAGAACGAGATTCTCAAGGAAAACTGAGACGTTACTATGGCATTGTTCAAGATATTAGCGAATACAAGCGAGTAGAATTAGAACTGCGAGAGAGCAAAGAACGGTATTGTTCGGTTGTCAAATCGATGCATGAAGGTGTAGTGATTCAGCAAGCTGATGGTAAGATAACTTCTTGCAATGCCAGTGCAGAAAAGATTTTAGGGCTGTCAGCCAAAGAAATCAAAGGACGTACTTACCTAGATCCACGTTGGCATACAATCCACGAAGACGGTTCACCATTCCCCGGTGAAACTCATCCTGCAATGATTACTTTGCATACGGGTAAACCTAGCTTGAATAAGGTGATGGGAGTTCACAAACCGAATGGAGAACTCACTTGGATTTTGATTAACTCCGAACCGTTATTTTTACCCGGAGAAACCATTCCCCATGCTGTAGTCACTTCGTTTTCCGATATTACCCGACGCAAAGAAGCCGAAGAGAAAATTGCCGAACAAGCGCAATTACTCAATGTAACTACAGATGCAATATTAGTCAAAGATTTAAACGAAACTATTTTATATTGCAACCGCAGCGCCGAGCGCATATACGGTTGGACTAAAGAAGAAATAATTGGCAAGAGTGCAAACGAGCTTTTATATCAAGAAATTTCACCAGAATTAGAAGAAGCGCTAAAATCCGTTGTTGAAACTGGCTCGTGGTTGGGAGAATTGCATAAAGTTACCGCTTCAGGTAAAAATATTATCGTTGCTAGCCGTTGGACGCTAGTACGCGACGAGGCAGGAAATCCCGAATCAATCCTCACCGTTGACACCGACATCACCGAGAAAAAACAACTCGAAAATCAATTTCTCCGCATTCAACGCTTAGAAAGTCTGGGAACTCTGGCAAGCGGTATCGCCCACGATCTCAATAATATGCTCACACCAATTTTGGCGATCGCCCAACTGCTACCCTTGAAGCTCAAAGATCGAGACGATTTGGGAGAGATGCTTTCCATGCTAGAAAACAGTGCCAAACGCGGAGCCAATCTAGTTAAGCAAATCCTGACATTCGCTCGTGGTAACGAAGGTAAGCGTACGGTGCTGCAAATCAACCATTTGTTGAAAGATATTGAGCAGTTTGCCACTGGAACATTTCCCAAATCCATTGTAATTCAAAGAAATATATCCCAAGACTTATTGACAGTTTTAGCAGATCCCACTCAGATACATCAAGTCTTGATGAACTTGGTTGTCAATGCCCGCGATGCGATGCCCCATGGTGGAACTATAACCATGGAGGCATATAACCTGTATATTGATGAAAACTACGCCAGAATGAACCTAGAGGCAAAAGTTGGTCACTACATTGTAGTCACAATTGCCGATACCGGAGGTGGCATTCCTCCAGAAATAATCGATCGCATTTTCGATCCCTTTTTCACCACCAAAGAAGTAGGAAAAGGTACGGGATTGGGTTTATCTACCGCTATCGGCATTATTAAAAGCCACGGTGGTTTTTTTGAAGTAAACAGCGAATTAGGAAAAGGTAGCCAATTCAAAGTATATTTGCCCAGCTCTCAGGAAACGAGAATCGAAACCGCAGGAGAAAATATAACGCGGATAGGAAATTCAGAATTGATTCTGGTAGTAGATGACGAAGCCGCCATTTGTGAAATTATCAAAACTACCTTAGAAAGTCATAACTTTGAAGTATTTACAGCCTCAGATGGCATCGAAGCCATTTCATCCTATGTTCAGCATAAGAAGACTTGCAGCCTAGTGTTAATGGACATGATGATGCCAGAAATGGACGGAGCAACAGCCATTCGGACTTTACAACAACTAAACCCCCAAGTCCAAATTATTGCCATGAGTGGATTAGCATCTACTGAAGCTTTAGCCAAAGCAGCAGGTAATGGAATTCAAGGCTTCTTAGCTAAACCATTCACTAAGTGCGACTTATTGAATACTATAAATGCGGTTTTATCAGTGAACAGTTATCAGTGAACAGTTATCAGTGAACAGTGAACAGTGAACAGTGAACAGTGAGCAGTGAGCAGTGAGCAGTGAACAGTGAACAGTGAACAGTGAGCAGTGAG
>JBCBQE010000399.1:0-6297 GCA_039820385.1 Cyanobacteria bacterium J06635_10 | reverse complement strand
AATTATCCACTCAATGGCAGAATTTTTGATTATCAAATATCATTGCTAATGCAAAAACCGCTGGTATTCTATACACAGTCTTTAGGTCCATTTTTCCAAAATAAATACAAATATATTTTTCCAGAGATATTCAATCGTTCGCTACTTATACTACTCAGAGATGAAGCTTCTTTTAAACATTTACAAGATATTCAGGTAGATATTAACAAAGCTTTTATAAGTTCTGATGTAGTTTTTGCATTTACAGAGGGGTTAGAACAAGAAAATCATTTTAATGTCGATTCGATCGGTAATTTTCCTTTAAAAATTGCTATCTCAGTTAGAAATTGGCAATACTTTAAAACTACTGATACACAAACTGGCATGAATATGTTTCGCAAGTCGTTAAGTGCAATGACTGAGTATCTTGTTGAAAAACATAATGCTGAAATAACCTATATATCTACTTGTCAAGGTATTCCTGAGTATTGGAATGATGACTCAAAAGTTGCACTGGAAATTGTTGAGTCACTTCCTATAGAAATCCAGAAGAAAATCAATGTGGATAGAAATTTTCATCCCCCTCAAGAGTTAATAGGGATACTAAAATCTTACGATTTTGTAATTGCCACAAGAATGCATATGGCAATTTTATCTTTGGTAGCAGGAACTGCCGTTTTTCCTATTGCTTACGAGTTTAAAACGAAAGAATTGTTTCGGAGATTAGAAATTGGTAAATGGGTTCAAGATATTGAAAATATTCAAGAGAAATCTATCATATCTTCAATTCAATTATTCATCGACAAGTTGCCAGAAATTAAACAAAAGCTTTTGATAGATGTGAAAAAAGAGCGGGAGCGTGCATTTGAATCAGCCAAAATAGTTAAAACAGCATTTGATAAATATCATCAGTAGCCTACAGAAAAAAAAATTAATTGACTTTTTAATTATTTGTGTTTACTACCTCTACATTTAATGTACATGCAGTAACCGTACATTGCCACAGATTTTAGATGGCGGCGCGGGTGCTTTTTATATCAAAAGCTAGTTACTCGGTGAGATTAACTTCCCACCCAAAATTAGGCAAAGGGGGGTGTGAGTTTATCTGAAACCCATAAACATTTCATCCACTAACTATAAGCAATTTGCTGTAAATCAACAAGTACCTTATTATGAAAATTGCTATAATTGTCAACCATTTTCCAGCTTTATCTGAAACATTTATCCTAAATCAAATTACAGGGTTAATAGAGCGTGGACATGAAGTTCATATTTATGCTGATGATTCAAGAAAAGAACCAAAAGTACATCCAGAGGTAGAAAAATATTCTCTGATTAACAAGACTTATTACAACAAGATACCAGCTAATAAATTCTTACGCTTATTAAAAGGTATAGCATTACTGCTCGCCAACTTCCATAAAAAACCTGTTTTGTTGATGCGATCGCTAAATGTTTTCAAATATGGAAATAGCGCGATCTCTCTGAGATTGTTGTATATGGCAAAAATAATGCAACATCAGCAACAATCCTATGATATTATCCACTGTCATTTTGGATATAATGGCTTAATAGGTGTGATTTTGCGCGATATCGGTGCAATTCAAGGAAAAGTAATTACAACTTTTCATGGTATTGATGTGAGTAATTATCTGAAAAAGTGGGGAGAAAAAACATACGATTTATTATTTCAACTAGGCGATATTTTCTTACCAATTAGCGAACTTTGGAAACGTCGATTAATTGAATTAGGTTGCAATGGCAAAATAATTGTCCATCGAATGGGAATTGATTGCAATAAATTTTGCTTTACCCCACGCAAACTTCGTGTTGATGGTGTAGTTGAGATTGTAACAGTTGCCCGATTGACTGAAAAGAAAGGTGTGGAATATGCAATTCGTGCGGTTGCAAAATTGGCAAAGATTAAACCATTACTAAATTACACTATCGTGGGTGATGGTCCGCTTAAAGAAAGCTTACAGCAGTTAATTCATCAGTTAGGTGTAAATAATATTGTGACACTTGTTGGCTGGAAACACCAACAAGAAGTAATCGAAATTATCAAAAATTCAGATATCATGTTGGCTCCGAGTGTAACAAGCCAAAACGGCGATAGAGAAGGTATCCCTGTAGCATTTATGGAAACAATGGCTATGGGTTTACCAATCATTAGTACCATACATAGTGGTATTCCTGAATTAATAGAAAATGGTGTTTCAGGTTTTCTTGTTCCCGAAAGAGATGTAGATGCATTAGCCGAAAAGTTAAATTATCTGGTTGAAAATCCAGATATTTGCAACAAAATGGGTGCAGCAGGGCGTGCTTTTGTGGAAGAACACTACAATGTAGATAAGTTAAATGACAAATTAGTTGAAATTTATAGTTCTTCTGTGTCTACTGGTATGCCAAATTACAGTTAAAAATTAAAATATTTGTCGGTTTAGTTCGCTTAGCACTAATAAGAGTAATAGTTAATCAAAAGTTATGTTTGCGGCGTAACCAAACATTTTCGTTTCGGTTTTATATGATAACCAAAGGAGCTGTTCGGCAGCAAGATGTGAAAAATAAAAAACATTCTTACAAAATTACTATCATTCATCCTAGTGTGGGAGTGAATTGGAGTGGTGGATCGGAAATTTTTGCCATCGAAATGACTCGTCATCTTGCTGCTTTCTTTGATGTAGAACTTTTAAGTGGCGCTGAATGCGGTGAATTCTCTCATCTATCAGGAGGTATTCCTCGTGCTTACACTTATGATTTTATCAACCAACCGTTGATTAAGAATTTAGTACATCGCTTTGCCAATCATCCCGAAATTATTATCGAGCATTTTACTAATTTCTTACCCTGTGTCACTCGCTGCTTAAATAATTCTACCGATTTAATATTTCCTTGTAATGATTATGGTGGTTTAGCAATAGCCGCTGCGGTACGTGCCATAAAAGGTACTCCCATACTTTACACTGAGCATAATGGTTTATTAGCCCAGGGAAAATGTGTAACGCGCAATCTACATTTTTCTCCCGAAAGTTTAGTCGTTTTAGATGAGAAAACTGCTGTATTTGCTCGCAATCTTAAACCAATACAACGGGTAAGTGTTATTCCTAATGGAGTTGATTTAGAACAGTTTACTCCTCAAGGAAATAAAATAGAATTCGGTTTAACGAAACCATTAGTTTTATGTGTTGCTTCTTTAAATCGTAATAACCATAAAAGGGTAGATTTAGCAATTAACGCGGTTTCTCGTTTACCCCAAGCCAGTTTATTATTGTGTGGAGACGGACCTGATAAAGATTATTATCAAGCACAATGCGATAAATTACTCGGTTCAAATCGTTTCAAAATATGTACCTTTCCTTTTCAAAAAATGCCCGAAGTTTATCGCAGCGCCGATATATTTACGCTTCCTTCTATCAATGAACCTTTCGGTTTAGCTTATATCGAAGCAATGGCGAGTGGTTTACCAGTAGTTGCAACCGATGATAAGATGCGCCGCGATATTATCGGCGATAGTGGTATTTTATGCAATGTTACGAATCCAAAAATATATGCGGATGCTTTAAGAAAAGTCTTGAAAAACAACTACCAACAAAAATCTAGAAACAATGCTTTTAGATTTAGTTGGGATATTATTGCTTTAAAATACCGCGATCTGATTTTAGAAACAATTAACATTGCAAAGGAGGTTAAAGGTCAACGGTTAAATGTGGAAGGATAGATACTGTTATTTAAAGTAGTTATGGGATCGTACTTTATAGGATTATACCTAAATAGGGAAGCAAAAATATCTAAAATTGCATAATATATTTTAAAACAGATATTTAAGAAAGGGGTTTTATTTCAATGTCATATTGTTCTATAATCATTCCCGCCTATAACGCCATCAAATATCTACCAGAAACTTTAGAAAGTGTATTGAAGCAGACTTTTACCAACTTTGAAGTTTTAATTATTGATGATGGAAGTTCTGATAGCATTGTAGAATGGGCTGCTGATATAATAGACCCGCGAGTCAAATTAATTTCTCAAAAAAATCAAGGTGTTTCAGCAGCAAGAAATACAGGTATAAAAAAATCTAAAGGAGAATATATAGCATTTCTTGACGCTGATGATTTGTGGGAAGCAACCAAATTAGAAAAGCAATTGCAATATTTTCAAAACAATCCGTCATTAGGCTTAATTCATACAGCAATGGTGTTGATTGATGAAGAAGGAAAATCTTTAGGAAGAACCTTTACATCTAACGTAGAAGGTGATGCTCTCAAAGCATTATTAGAGCAAAATACAATAATTACTTCATCGGTAACAGTTCGTCGTAAATGTTTAGAAACCGTAGGAAACTTTGATAATAGCTTACGCTCCTCCGAAGATTGGGAACTTTGGGTACGCATAGCTTATTGTTTTCCATTTGCACTAATAAAAGAACCCTTGGTTTTTTACCGTCAACATCCGCATAATACAACCAAAAATTGGCAAATGCTCGAACAAGATTTACATTATATTGAGCAAGTATTTCAAAGGGTACCTCAAGAATTATCTTACTTAAAAAATCATACCTACGCCCACGCAAATATTTACCTAGCCTGGAAAGCTCTACAAACAGGTTATTCTAACCAAGCAGTCTATTTCCGCAACCAAGCAATTAAACATTATTCCCCCATTATTTTTTCCCATAAACTCATTCGTTTGAACTTGGCGATCGCACTTTTCAAAATCTTTGGAAACAATGGATTCTGCAGAATTCAATCCTTGATTTACAGCATACGTCGCCGTGTTTCCACCGTGAAAATTTAGGAGAGGGGAGAGGAGGAGATAGGGAGAGATGGGGAAAATTTAAACCTATTACCTCTTAAATAGGTGGATCGAATTAAATATAAAACCGGAGCCCTGCTCTCGCTTCCCTCTCCTTCCGCCAGGAGAGGGATTGAGGAGCCAAGAAAAGCACCAGGTTTCCTGGATGTGCTAGGGCGTGGTGAGGTTTTATCCTATGTTTAGCCTACCTACTTACCTACTTAAGTGTTATGCCAAAAGTTTCTATAATTATTCCAGCTTACAACGCGATGAATTATCTGCCGGAAACTCTCGAAAGTGTTTTTGAGCAGACTTTCACCGATTTTGAAATATTGATTATTAATGATGGTAGTTCGGATGATATTGTGGAATGGGCTTCAAAAATAACAGACTCGCGAGTCAAGTTGATCGGCCAAGCAAATCAAGGTGTTTCCGCAGCACGAAATACGGGAATTAGCAAGTCTCAAGGGAAGTATATTGCTTTTCTTGATGCTGATGATTTGTGGAAAGCGACAAAGTTAGAAAAACAAGTAACTTGTCTCGATAATAATTCTACAGTGGGTTTAGTTTACACTTGGACAGCTTTCATAGACAAATTCAGCAAACCGACAGGAGTCTCAATAATTTCTCATGCCGAGGGAAATGTATGGGAAGAAATAGTGGTTCGAGATATGATATCCACTGGTAGTTGTACAATGATTCGTGCTGAATGCTTTGATAAAGTAGGCTTGTTCGATTCAGACTTATGGGTTGGTGAAGACAGGGATATGTGGACTCGCATTGCTGCTTGTTATCCCTTCGCGGTAATCAAAGAGCCTTTAACTCTATATCGAAGACATCCTCAGAATACAACCAAAAGCAATAAAATAATAGTTCCCCAACTGTCTCGGGTAATTGAAAAAACCTTTAAAGACACTCCAGAAAACTTACTTTATTTAAAAAACCGCAGCTATGGATGGATGAATATCTTTGCAGCTTGGTGTGCCATCGACGTTGAAATTGACCATAAACAAGCAACATATTACCGTCAAAAGGCTGTACAACACTACCCTCAACTACTTTTTACATCAATGCATCTACGCCTTTTGGTTGTTATTATCATCTTAAGCCTATTCGGACCTCAAACCTACGATCGAGTGCGGAGATTTAAGAAAAGCTTGAGTAATTGAATTGTGAGTACGGTTTTGGAATCCTTCTTGAAGAAGTTGGGTATTGGGAAGAGAAGAGGGGGTAGAAATTTCTTTAAAATGATAAAGGCGATCGCTACGCCTCTAATCGGCGATTACCTGTAAAAAACTGCCGATAAAGACGGTTAAAAAATTCATAATTAGTCTGGCTACTGCTGCTGAAAACCGAAAGTAACCGTATTTACACAGTGCTGAGATAAATTTTGCTTAAATCTGGGCATACTAAATACGAAGAACTTTATCAAAAAATAGCTGCTATGGATACATCACTCATTAGCAAAGAAGCAGTTGAATTACTCTCGCGTATCACTGAAAAAAATCTCAGCCAAAGAGATGTAAC